>JBIIHS010000047.1:0-9496 GCA_044235515.1 Chitinophagaceae bacterium
GCTCGACTCAAAAATTCCTGCTGGACCACTCGATCAGAAATGGACCGATTATAAAGGTCATTGTAAGTTGGTCAATCCAGCCAATAAGCGCAAACTCGAAGTGATTGTCGTGGGCACCGGTTTGGCGGGGGCCTCGGCTGCAGCGTCACTTGGAGAATTGGGCTATCAGGTTAAAGCTTTTTGTTTTCAGGATTCCCCCCGACGAGCGCATTCTATAGCCGCCCAGGGAGGCATTAATGCGGCCAAGAACTATCAAAATGATGGTGACTCTGTTTTTCGTTTATTTTATGATACGATCAAAGGGGGTGATTACAGGGCACGCGAAGCCAATGTACATCGTTTGGCCGAGGTTAGTGTCAATATTATCGACCAATGTGTGGCCCAAGGGGTCCCTTTTGCTCGCGAATACGGTGGATTATTGAATAACCGTTCTTTTGGTGGTACCCAGGTAAAGAGAACTTTTTATGCGGCCGGTCAAACTGGACAGCAATTGCTGATCGGTGCCTACCAAGCCCTCGAAAGGCAGGTTGCACTCGGAAAGGTAAAAATGTATACCCGTCATGAGATGCTCGATGTAGTGGTCATAGATGGTAAAGCTCGCGGTATAATTTGCCGCAATCTCATTACAGGAGAACTGGAGAGACATTTTGGGCATGCTGTACTGCTTTGCACCGGTGGGTACGGAAATGTGTTCTATCTCTCGACCAATGCCATGGGTAGCAATGTTACCGCAGCCTGGAAAGCGCACAAGAAAGGGGCTTATTTCGCTAACCCCTGTTTTACGCAGATTCATCCGACTTGTATTCCGGTTAGTGGCGATCACCAGTCCAAGCTGACACTGATGTCCGAGTCATTGAGAAATGACGGCCGCATTTGGATTCCTGCCAAGTTGGGGGATAAGCGTGCAGCCAACGATATTCCCGAAGAAGAACGAGATTATTTTCTAGAAAGACGCTATCCGGCTTTCGGAAACTTGGTGCCTCGTGATGTGGCTTCCCGTGCTGCCAAAGAGCGCTGTGATGCCGGCTACGGGGTAGGGACTACGGGCCAAGCCGTATATCTTGATTTCAAATTTAATTTGATCAATAAGTACGGAAAGGCCGAAGCCAACAAACTCGGAATTCAAAATCCCGATACCGCTACCTTGATAAGGTTGGGTAAAGAAGTAGTTAAAGAAGAATATGGGAATCTTTTTGACATGTACGAAAAGATCACTGGCGAGAACCCATACGAGGTTCCTATGCGAATCTATCCGGCCGTGCATTACACGATGGGCGGGCTTTGGGTGGATTATGAACTGATGACCTCTGTAAAGGGTTTATATGCGCTTGGAGAGGCCAATTTCAGCGATCACGGTGCCAACCGACTGGGAGCTTCCGCCCTCATGCAGGGATTGGCCGACGGGTATTTTGTTATTCCATACACTATTGGTAATTACCTGGCCGACGAAATTGCGACCAAACCGATCCCTACCGAGCATCCTGCTTTTGCTGAGGCGGAACAAAAGGCAGCCGACAGGATCAATACGCTTTTATCTATAAAGGGTAACCAAACCGTAGAAAGTTTTCATAAGAGACTGGGCAGGATCATGTGGGATCAGTGCGGCATGGCGCGCAGTGAACAAGGGCTCAAAAAGGCGATCGAGGATATTCGTCAACTTAAAAAAGAGTTTTGGTCCGATGTTCGCATTCCTGGCCAGGTCAATGAAATGAATCCCGAACTGGACAAAGCCGGACGTGTAGCCGATTTTATCGAGCTGGGCGAATTGATGTGCCTCGATGCACTTGACCGAAAAGAAAGTTGTGGTGGACATTTTAGGGAAGAGAGTCAGACCGAAGAAGGGGAGGCCTTGCGCGATGATCAGCAGTATGCTTATGTAGCCGCCTGGGGATATCAATCGGATAGTCAATGGCAGTTAAACAAAGAGCCACTCAGTTTCGAAGTGGCCAAACCTAGTCAACGGAGTTATAAATAATTAGTCTCGTTAATAGTCTTTATATGCAGCACTACAACATGAATTTGACATTGAAAGTCTGGCGTCAAAAAAATGCCACTGATAAAGGTCATTTTGAAACCTATCCCGTAAAAAACATCTCTTCGGAGATGTCCTTTTTGGAGATGATCGATGTGTTGAATGAGCAATTGATCAAAGAGGGTAAGGAACCCATTGCCTTCGATCATGATTGTCGTGAGGGAATCTGTGGAATGTGCTCCATGTACATTAACGGACGGCCTCATGGACCTTGGCAGCACAATACTACTTGTCAATTACACATGCGTGCCTACCAAGATGGCGATACCATTGTGGTAGAGCCCTGGCGAGCTAATGCCTTTCCGGTCGTGAAGGACCTGATGGTCGATCGAAGTGCTTTCGATCGTATTATTCAGGCGGGAGGATATATTTCCGTTAATACGGGCAATGCGGTCGATGCTAATGCGACCCCTATCGAAAAGGATAAGGCCGACGATGCCTTTGCGGCAGCGGCTTGTATTGGTTGTGGAGCCTGCGTGGCGGCTTGTAAAAATTCTTCCGCTATGCTGTTTGTAGGGGCGAAAGTCTCTCACCTGGCCTTATTGCCGCAGGGTTCTCCTGAAAGAAAGTCCAGGGCCGTCAATATGGTGGCACAAATGGATAAAGAAGGATTCGGGGCCTGTACCAATACGGGAGCCTGTGAGGCGGTCTGTCCCAAGGGGATCTCGATCGAGAATATTGCAAGGCTCAACCGAGAGTATATGATGGCCGGTTTGACTGAGGACAAATAAAGGAGTCTTCAGCCCTTATACATTAAAGCGAAAATGCATCACATCGCCATCTTTGACGATGTACTCTTTTCCTTCTATCCGTAATTTTCCTGCTTCGCGGCAGGCTGCTTCTGATCGGTAATGTACAAAATCATCGTATCCGATCACCTCGGCTTTGATAAAGCCCTTTTCAAAATCAGTATGGATCACCCCGGCGGCTTGTGGGGCTTTCCAACCCTGGTGAATGGTCCAGGCCCGCACTTCTTGTACACCCGCTGTAAAGTAAGTGAATAGATTCAGTAGTTTATAGGCAGAATGGATCAAACGGTCCAAGGCGGGTTGTTTCATGCCGTATTCTTCCATAAAGAGGGCCTTGTCTTCGGGTTGCTCCAATTCGGCAATCTGCGCTTCTATGGAATTGTTCATAATGATCATCTCGGCGTTCTCCGCTTGAATGGCTTTTGCCAAGGCCGCTGAGTACGCATTGCCACTGTGCATAGAGGCCTCATCTACATTAGCCACATAGAGAACCGGTTTATCGGTCAGTAAGAATAAGTCGGCGATCGCCATTTTATCTTCTTTGCTGAGCGATAGCTCGCGTATGCTACGCCCTTTTTCGAGATGAGCCTTGCACTGTAGCAATACATCCAATTCCACTTTGAGCTTGGGATCGATACGGGCTTGTTTTTCGGTTCGTTGAATTTTCTTTTCGATCGATTCCAGGTCCTTTAGCTGCAGCTCCGTATCAATGATCTCCTTATCACCCACGGGATTGATGCTTCCTTCTTCTCGAAGGATATTCTCGTCCTCAAAGCACCGGATCACATGGATAATAGCATCCACCTCACGAATGTTTCCCAAGAATTTGTTACCTAAACCCTCTCCTTTACTGGCTCCTCTGACCAGTCCGGCGATATCGACGATCTCGATCTGGGTGGGGATCACCTTTTCGGGTAGTACCAATTCGGCCAGCTTGTTCAGCCGGTTATCTGGCACATCTACCAGTCCCACATTGGGATCAATGGTGCAAAAACGGTAATTACTAGCTTGTGCTTTGGCACTGATGCTAACTGCATTAAAGAGGGTCGACTTGCCTACATTGGGTAGTCCGACAATACCAGCCTGAAGAGCCATAAGGGATGATCGTTTTATTTACCCGCATTGTGTCGGGCGCGCAAAGGTAAGAATTCAAAGGCAGGCGGCGGTCCTTACCTGGTGATTTCAGTATCTTGAGCCCCATAAAACCCAGTCTAATGACCCTTACCAAGATCTGGTCTGCCTTTGTGATCGTTGCTTTTATGGTGGGTGCCTATCGCATGGCCACTGGCGACGAGAAAATATTTAACCGAATGGTTACTGGTAAATCATCCGATCGCTACGATTCGGTTTTCTATTACGGGCTGGGTAATTCAGAAGCGATGGGGCTATCGGCCACCTATCCTGAATTACTAAAGGACTATGGTTTTTTTGCCACCGATCGACCAGAACAAGCCACCTACCTTTTGCATGATCTTCGTAGTGGGGATTCGCTACAAACCCTGCAGTCAAATTATCCTTCCCTTCAGGTCGAGACCTATGTAGGTATCCAGTCGAAACTAGTCAGAAAAGTAGATGGTATCATTGAAACCGCAAAGAACGCCGTGTTGGATATCATCTTTCCGCTGATCGGCATCTTAACGCTGTTCATGGGATTTTTATCGATCGCCGAAAAGGCAGGAGGTGTTCGTTTACTTTCGCGCATCATTTGGCCTTTTTTCTCTCGGATCTTCCCCGATATTCCCAAAGGGCATCCTGCTACTGGACATATCATGATGAATTTTTCGGCTAACCTGCTCAATTTGGATAATGCAGCTACTCCCTTTGGGCTCAAGGCCATGGAGAGTTTGCAAGAACTCAACCCAAGCAAGACCATCGCCTCTAATGCGCAGGTAATGTTCCTGGCCTTGCATGCGTCTGGACTTACCTTGATTCCGGTTACGATCATCGCGTATCGCTCTGGCATGGGTGCTGCCGATCCCACCGATATTTTTATTCCTTGTATGATCGCCACCTTCGCTGCCACCATGGCTGCCTTATTGATTGTTTCATTCAGGCAACGGATCAATTTGCTGCAGCCGGTAATTTTGGGTTGGATTGGGGGAATCTCTTTGCTGATAGCGGGGCTGGTTCTATTTGTGGTAAAGTTGAATGCACAAGAAGCGCAGGCTTTTTCCGGGAAGCTAAGCAATGGGATCATATTGGTGCTTTTTGTCTTGATCGTGCTTGGCGGACTGTATAAAAAGATAGATGTCTTTGATGCCTTTGTCGAGGGCGCCCGCGGCGGGTTCGAGACCGCGGTTCGCATTATTCCCTATATCGTGGGCATGTTGATCGCTATTAGTTTGCTACGTACCAGCGGTAGTTTCGATGTGCTGATAGGAGGTGTGAAGCAATTATTTGGCTACCTGGGGGCCGATACGCGATTTGTGGATGGGCTCCCTACGGCGCTGATCAAGCCATTGAGCGGAAGTGGTGCCCGCGGCATGATGCTTGATACCATGAAGACCTATGGAGTAGATTCATTTGCAGGCAGACTGGCCTCGGTGTTGCAAGGGTCTTCCGATACTACTTTTTATGTGGTGGCGGTTTATTTTGGCGCTGTAAATATTCGTAACACGCGCTATGCCATTGGATCGATGTTGCTGGCCGATCTGGTGGGAATCATCACCTCGATCTGGCTGGCTTACCTGTTCTTTGCCTGAGGCCCCGCTTTCTGTTTTCTTATCCTCTTATGCGACTGCAGGTTAGAAGGCCGTTAGTAGATTAATTTCAGATAGTGTGTTGTATTTATGGCCCAGGCTAATGATCCGAAAGGGTATGGGCATAAAAAAACCGCCTCAAACAAGGCGGTTTTAGATTCGAAAGGAATTAGATCAATAATTTACAAATACACTAACGGCACGAGTACTCGATCCACTGGTAGCTCGGTGCGATCCTCGGTAAACGATCGTATAGCTTCTTTTGGGAACCAACGAAGTAGATGTGGTAGTAGCCAAAATATTGCTGGTGCCGGATTCACGTACCTGGAAACCTTCACCCGCCAATTGAGAGGGATGAACAATAAATTCTGTAACATCCGTATAGCGTACGTTGGTAGCTACGATCTCGTTTTTTCCAAGTGAAATAATGTCTACGGCCGGGGTAATCGCATTTCCATTATAGGCGAAATTGGCAAAACGGATCCGACAGCTATTGTCGGCCGGTACCACGATGTTATTCTGTACTGTTTTTTGCTTAACAGCAGTGATGGTATCGTAGGCAAACGTGGTGTAATAGGCGCCCGCCTGCAAATTCTGCGCAAAGTTCAGTTGGGGCTGCGTGGTGGTGCTCAGCGTATCGCGCAACAGAAAAGAACGAAGTCCCGAGGGAACATTATGTCCTACGCCGGCTGCAGGAAATAAACTGGCCGTATAGCCAGAGGTGGAGCTAAAGGTAGTATTGAGCAAAGAGCCCGTCACGAGTTTCCCGTCTACATGCACGTAATTTCTGGAGGCACCTACGGTGGTCAAGAAAACCTGTACGACGCTGCTTCCCGAGAAGTCGCTTTGCAGAACGGTTTTCTCGTCAAAGGTTTTGGTGCAAGACGTGGCCATCACCACCAGCAGCAGTAAGGAGGATAATTTCATTTTATTAGTTAGTTGGTTCATAGTGCTGAATTTGTTAGGGTTGATTAACGTTGAGAGAACCATTGCTCTTTGGTGTGATAGTTGAGCGCTCGGCCACCCACAGCATCGAGTGCGGCAATATTGTATAAGAACTCTGAGTTGAAACGAGGACGACAACGATATGCCCAGGCTCCCTGGTTATCGGGCCACAGGTCGATACCGGTTGGAGGCGCAAAATCTCTAAAGACCTGTTGTCCTGTAACGGGATCCAGGTCGGTATAATGATAGCGACGCAAGTCGTTCCAGGTTTCTACCAGTCCCCAACCATACATGGCAATATACTTTTGCAACATAATATGGGAGAGGGTGATCGTAGCAGGGGCGACAACAGGGTTACTTAAGTAAGCCGCTTTTTGAGCCGCAGTGATCTGCAGGTTAGTAGGGATATTGGTCTGATAAGTAGACGTCAACTGATCAAAATTCAGGTTGATACCATCTAGGTATGCTTGACGGGCAGCGGCCATATTTCCCTTACGATAATGTGCTTCAGCTTTGATGAATTGTATCTCAGCCGCCGTGATGATCGGGAAAGGGGCGTTATTGCGGAAAATGTAACGGGCATTAAGGTCATCGCCAGGGGCGGTTGTAGAGCCAAAGGCTCCTCCCCAGAAATTCTGAGGTTGATCAGCGGTCACTAATCCGTCTGGACCGTAGTTGGGACGAACACCGCGATAGGCTCCGGTTGAATTCTCCCGGATCAAGTAAGCGGCTCTTGGATCGGTTACTCCGGTAAATAGAGAATTGGTCCCGTTCATTAGGTTCGCTATAAAGCGAGTCTGACGAAGCGCACCGGCATTACTACGGAAGGGGCCCATAAAATTGAAGGTTCCAGAAAGACCAGAAGCTTGAAACTTGGCTGTGGCGTTATCTTCATTGGTGTTGATGGCCAAATTAGAGTAGAACAGCACTGAATCAGGATTGTAGATGGCCTTATTGGTAAGGTGATTGAAGGAGCGTGCCAATACGGAATAAGTAAAGCGCTTCCATTTGTTTACATCACCATTATAGAAAAAAGCATCTCCCTTGGCCAAATTGGCTTGGCTGACCCCATCGCCCGTGCGATTAAGGTAAAAGATCGCCTCGTGGCAAAGACGACGGGTCTCGGCGTACATCTCTTCTTGGGTATCGTAATTGAAGACGAGTAGGTCGGTATTGAAAGCCTGTTTTAAGATGGCCTCTCCATAGGTGTTGGTGGTGGTCAACCAGCTCCAGGCCCGAATGGCTTTACCGACTCCGACATAGTCCCATTTTTTCTCTTCCTCTGCCCATTCCATCATTTTGGTCAGGTTTCGTCCCATTCCATAATAATGCATGGCCCAGATAGAGCCCAGTAGGTCACTACCTCCGGTGGCACCGCCCATGCGGTCGTACTGGTTAAGGGTGGTATTAGTTGCCCAATATTGAACGTATCGTCCAATATAGAGTCCATCATTGGCAAGACCATAGGCACTTCCTTGTGCGGAAGAACTACCCACAAAATTACCAATGATACCGGGGAGCAATGTCTCTACCGGTACCCGTACATCGGCGTTTGGGTTTTTATGCGCATCATCAATCTGCTTGCTGCAGGAGGCCATTCCCAGTAGGGACGCCGCGGCCAGTGCAAATGCTGAATGTTTGATTATATTTTTCATAATGCTGATTGTTTTGGGGTTAGAAGGAAGCTCTGATACCGAAGTTTAATTGCATAGGAGAGGGGAGCGTAGCATAGTCAAATCCAAAGGCGCCTACTCCTAAACTACCGGCTGTGTTACCATTTACGGCCGGATCGGCTCCACTGTAATTGGTCATCAGGATCAGATCGTTTCCGGTAACAAAAACACTAAGGGCTTTGAAACCTTTGATAGCACTCTTGGGGAAAGTGTAGTTCAGGGTGATATCACGCAGACGGAACCAATTTACATCTCTCTCAATAAAGGCTTCCTCAGGCATAAATGAGGTGTAATAATCATTTTGATAAGCAGGAACTACAACAATGGTATTTTCAGTGGGGTTGGTATTTTGCAAACCATCGTTAAGTACTCCACTGATCACACGTGGTTGGTAGCGATCGGCCGTTAATTTGCTGCGTCCGATGCGGGTTAAGAACATGTTAGTACCGTTAAAGATGTCTCCACCCACTTTCAGATCCCACAGCATATTAAGACGGAAATTACCCCAGCGGAACGTGTTGTTCCATCCCAAAGTGAAATCGGGATTACGGTCTCCTCTAACAGCAAACAGGTTATCCAGTACTGGAAGTCCATTAGCGGGGTTGATCAGGATACGGCCTGCCGAATTGCGGGCATAACCGACAGCGGTGATCGAAGTAGTGGGACCCCCTCTGACCAGACCACCACGGGCATTACCATATAGCCAAGTGTCTGAGATATAATACTCGGCAACGTTGCGGGGCATATCGATTACGGCATTCCACATTCTGTTGAAGTTGAAACGCATATTCCAATTCAAGCTCTTGCCACCGCCCTTGATCAGGTCATAGTCTACGGCCACTTCCACCCCTTGATTACGAGTAGAGGCTGCATTTTGTGTATTCAGTACGAATCCTGTTCCATAACTCAGACGGAAGTTTTGGATGATCTGACCCTTATTAAGCGTATTATAATAGGTAAGGTCCACATTCAAACGGCTCTTAAAGAGTCTGAACTCGGTACCCAGCTCGTAGGTGCTTTGTCTTTCGGGACGCAGGTCTTCGTTGTTGTTAAAGAAGCCATAGGAGAAACCACCGCCGCTGGCAAAGTTGTTTACGAATACCGATTGAGTTGAGTAGGGGGTATTCAGACGGGCGGTACCGGCCAGTGAGGTTCTTACTTTCCAGTAACTGATCAAACTATTACGCTTCAGTTCGGGGAAGATATCACTGAGGATCACACTCAAGCTACCTCCGGGGTAATTATATTTTCTGTTCTTCAACGGAAGGGTAGAGGCTTCTTCAAAACGGTGGGTGTAGCTTAAGAAAGCATAATTCTTAAAGCTTAGGGCTGCTTCGCCAAAATAAGCCTGTTGGCGCAATTGGTTAAGGTTGTACTCTCCTCTGGCATTCCGTAGCA
>JBIIHS010000046.1:0-9496 GCA_044235515.1 Chitinophagaceae bacterium
GTGCATCCCATCGTACATGCTTTTCTTACCAAAGGATGGCCCTGGAGCACCAAGATGGCAAAGTGGAATAAAAAATTCGGGCAGAAGACAAAGATTCAAGCCGACACCTCTTATCACTTAACAGAGTATCGCTTCTTTGATAAGAATGAAGAAGAGATCAAGTTGTTTAGTTGAACTTACGGCTACTATTTTCCGCTGATATGAATTGTAAAATCACCTGCTGATTTCGCAGATCTACGCGTTCTGCTAGACAAAAAACGACAAGAAAATCAAGGATTTTCTACAGCCATTAATTTCTTATTGCACGAACTTCAAATATTAAAATTGAATACTATGCGGAAGGTGCTGAGGCGTTATCAGTATGCCATAATTTGAGAGTTTTTCCCTTTAGCTAAGACAGAAATATAAGCAAGCAAATAAGAGAAAAACAAGATACTGCTTGAAAGATAAATAGTGTAAAAGGAGCAGAAAGTTTTAACACATAGCTTGCCCTTAAAGTGAGATAACCTAAAGATTTAAAATATGAAAACTCCATTTTTCTTACTAGCTCTATTTATAGCAATTCCCTTTTTTGCATGCAAAAAAAACAAGTCCGGCAAAACACAATTCAACAGCAAAACGGAAAAAGAACTCATTGAATACTTAAAACAATCTTATCGAATAGATATGTTCGATGTCTCTCCAACAAATGAACAGCAATCTATGTTATTCAATTCGCTTAAAACATTCTCAACTATCTATGATAGAATTGATGAAAATCTTGACCTTGATAAGGCGAGGCTATTTGTTAATCAAAATGAAAACATTTCGATTGCAATTTTTAGATTTGAAAATGACTTAAATAAATTCTTCGCTGTTAGTGGGTCTTTTTCCAAAAACCGCTTTATAATTAATAATGTATGTCTCTACGGAAGAGAAATGCATACCCCAAAAAACGGAAGAATCATTTTGACTAACAACAATGAGGCAATCGAAATTAAATTCGAAAATGGAATCCATACAATCAACAATTTGAATATTAATACTGCGATAGCTAATATAATTCAGGCTTCTGATTGTCACGGAAACCATGGCGGAATAGGATTTTGCCAGCGTGAACCGGGTGAAAGCTTTAACACCTGCTATTCTGCTGAACTAAATGAATTCTGCAATAGCTTTATCTCTTGTATCGCGTTGTCCACAAACCCTCAAGTTTCTATTCTTATTGCACTTGCATGTACTTGCGGCGCCACTCAATGTCCCGCTCAATCTCAATTATAATTTATAATATGAAAATATTACTAAAACTGATTGTAGTAGTTTGGATCATCAGTACAACCATAGGAGCGTTTCTAAAAATTCTTCACAAAGGAAATAACTTCATTATTGACACTCTACTACTTATCGGCACTGTATTTTTTTGGACGTGGATTATCCTGCTTATAAAGAGACGGAAAACGACATAAATTAATTAGTAAAGAACAGAAATCAGACTTACTCTTGCTATCATTATCTCTTCCTAACGCAATTCAGAATAAAAAAATTGGACTTTTGATTTTACCTGGACATCTATTCTCAATTGCAGTTACTTTTATTTATGTAGTAGTATACAATAAGCGAAATAATATTGAGCTCCGTAAAGGAGCTTTACCATTTCTTCTATTCGTAATTGGGCCTCTTTTATTTGTCTTTTGGGCAAGTGGTATACTAGGCAGAATGTTTGCTCCTCACTGATTTGCCTCGCTTCGAAAACAGCTATATGGACATGAAGTAATTAAATAGACTAATATGAACTTACTACTCCCCGAGTTTAATGCCCTTGTTGCTCTTTTTATCGTACTGGCAGCAATTGTGTGCATGGCCATTTACTTTATCTACCAGCGTAAATGAAGTCAAGCCATTGGATGCTGTAAAGAGATCAAAAAAGCTTATCAATCCCTGTCACCCAGGTAGATCATCACATAATGGATCAGCGTCACTACAGCCGCTAGTGCTGCTACCACATAGGTAGTGGCAGCCCACTTGAGCGCATCCTTAGCCATGGGGTATTCTTCGGAATTGTTGATGTTGGTATTATCCAACCATGCCAGTGCACGATTGCTGGCATCGAATTCTACAGGTAAGGTCACCAAACTAAATACAACAGTAACGGCCATTAGGATAATACCTAAGAGCAACACCGTGTCATTATTAGAGACCGCCAGCATGATCATACCAGCCAATAAGACCCAGTTGACGATATTGGCACTGAACTGAACCAAGGGCACCATACGACTTCTAAAGACCAGGGGACCATAGGCAGTGGCATGTTGTACAGCGTGTCCACACTCGTGGGCAGCCACGGCGGCGGCTGAAACGCTGTTTCCGTTATAAACCTCAGGGCTCAGGTTAACCGTTTTATCCATTGGATTATAGTGGTCTGTCAAAAAGCCCTCCACCGAGGTTACTTTAACATCGTAAATACCATTTTCACGCAGCATTTTTTCAGCTATCTCCTTGCCGGACAATCCGTTAGCAAGAATTTGCTTGCTGTAACGGGTAAACTTGCCCTTAAGTATGGAAGAGACCAGAAAGCTGATGCCTAAAAAAAGAAGTGAAATGAATAACATGTCTTGTAAGGATTGATTTAATACCCAATATTACAACAAATTTATGGCCAGTGCTACAAGAGCCTTTTTTTGCGTCTTTTTGTCACCTCGCGTGAGAAAAATACTTTTTAGGCGCTGCCTTCTATCCCAAAGCGATATGAGAAATATTTTTATAATTAACTGATATTCAAATATATACAAATTAAAAATCACCTCCTTCAAGCCCGCTGGCAGTCAAAAACTTAAACAGAAAAGTTATGCACAAACGACAAATTTAATTTTAAAAATCCCCCCCGCCTTGCTAATTTAGCCTTAGAATTTAATGGGTTAGTAAGCAAAGGGTCAGTCGAAAGATTGGCCCTTTGTATTTTATAGACATGAGTAAGACTAAGAGCAGTTTTTTTTGCCAGCAATGCGGACACGAGAGTGTAAAATGGATCGGGCAATGCCCGGGCTGTGGTGCATGGAACAGCTTTGTAGAAGAGCTGGTGCATAAGGATAAATCAAAAGACTTTGTTGATTGGAAAGAGTTCGGTGGCGAGAAAAGAGCCGGTCGCACCATTACGATCGATGCGGTCAAGAGTAGCGAAGAAAAAAGGATCATCACCCCCGATTCCGAACTCAATCGTGTGTTGGGTGGCGGTATTGTACCGGGCAGTTTAGTATTAGTTGCGGGAGAGCCTGGTATCGGTAAATCAACTTTATTCCTGCAAAACGGCCTGGGGCTACACGATACTACCGTATTGTACATTAGTGGCGAAGAAAGCGAACAGCAGATCAAGATGCGTGCCGATCGGTTGCAAACAAAAAATCCTCTATTCTATTTGCTTACCGAGACCAATACCCAGATCATCTTCCAGGAAATAAAAAAGCTAAAGCCGCAACTACTTATCGTAGACTCTATCCAGACCCTACAAACCCCGCATATTGATGCGTCTCCCGGATCGATATCGCAGATCCGAGAATGTGCGGCCGAATTTCAGCGCTTTGCCAAAGAGACCAACACCCCTGTTTTCATGATCGGGCATATTACGAAAGAAGGACAGATCGCAGGACCCAAGATGCTGGAGCATATGGTCGATACCGTATTGCAATTCGAGGGAGATCGCCATTATACATACCGGATCTTACGTACGCTCAAAAATCGATTTGGCAGCACGGCCGAATTAGGGATATATGAAATGAATGATACCGGGATGAGGGCAGTGCTGAATCCGAGCGAATTACTACTCACGCAAAAAGACGAGCAACTCAGTGGAATTGCCATTGCGGCCACCATGGAGGGGATGCGACCTTTGTTGATAGAAGTGCAGGCTCTGGTTACACCTTCGGTCTATGGAACCCCGCAACGGACGGTCAGTGGGTTTGATCTGCGAAGACTGCAATTACTCTTGGCCGTACTGGAGAAGAGAGGAGGATTTCAGTTCGGGACCAAAGATGTGTTCTTGAATATTGCTGGTGGATTGAAAGTAGAGGACCCGTCTATCGATCTGGCGGTGCTTTGTGCATTACTCTCCTCTTATGAAGATGTAGCGCTGTCCCCACGACTTTGTTTTACAGGAGAAGTAGGTCTGAGTGGAGAAGTGCGTGCCGTCAATCGAATCGATCAGCGTATTGCCGAAGCGGCCAAGCTGGGCTTTGAAAAAATTATCGTCTCGCGCTACAACCAAAAGGACAATAGCGCCAAAAAGAATACAAAAGATCGGGGTATCGAGGTCGTGACCATGGCCCGGGTAGAAGATGTTTATCGCTATTTATTTTAACAGAGACCCATTGTTTTCGTTCGTATGCATTTAGTGGCCGATATCGCTGCGGCGATCACGCATTTATTTTATCCGCATATCTGTCTGGGATGTGGCAGTAACAAACTTGGTCAAGGCAGCTCACTTTGCTGGTATTGTTTGCATGAGTTGCCGGCCACGGGATTTGCCGATCAACAAGGTAATCCGGCGGAAAAGATCCTCTGGGGACGTTTGAGCGTTGAAGCAGTGCATGCCGGCTTTTTTCTGAATCGCGATTCGCTGATGGAACAACTCATCTATCAGCTAAAATATAAACAGCAAAAAAATCTGGGGGAGCAGTTGGGTATGTTGCTGGGCGCCCAACTAAAAGAAAGCGGACGGTTCAGGGCAGATGCCTTGGTGCCGGTGCCGCTTCATCCTAAAAAATTAAGACAACGAGGATTTAACCAAGCTAAGGCTATTTGTAACGGAGTAGCCCGCCAACTGGATATCCCTATCATTGATACTGTTTTGATCAGAAAAAATTTTAATCGCAGTCAGACTCGATTGGGTCGAATTGGACGTTGGGAGAATAGCCGTTCCCTGTTTAGTATTGCTCACCCACACCAACTTTGGAATAAGCAGATTCTACTGATCGACGATGTATTGACAACGGGAGCCACGCTCGAATCCTGTGGGCAAGCACTGGCCGAGATACCCGGCCTCAAATTAAGCATCGCGGCCCTATGCCTCTCTTCCGGGTAGTACGAGAGGGTAGTACGAGAGAAACTTCTAACCTTTTAGTAAATTAGTTGTTGTAACCCTTGAAATTTACCGTTATGAAACTCATCATTACCTTTCTTATGAGCCTACTTAGCTTTTCGGCAGGATCCATTTATGATTTTACGGTGCCGGGCCTCGAAGGCCAAGACATCCGTTTTGCTGATTATAAGGGCAAAAAGATCCTGATCGTGAACACGGCCTCCCGTTGCGGACTTACCCCCCAGTACGAAGGATTGGAGCAGCTTTACAACACCTATGGCAAGAAGCTGGTGATCATCGGCTTTCCGGCCAATAACTTTATGGGACAAGAACCCGGTTCCAACGAAGAGATCAGTGCCTTTTGTAAACGTAACTATGGCGTGAGTTTTCCCATGGCCGAAAAGATTTCCGTAAAAGGGAATGACACTCATCCGCTCTACAAATACTTAAAGGAGCAGGCAAAAGCAAAGGACCTCAACGATCCGGTCAGCTGGAATTTTGGAAAATTCCTGCTGAATGAAAAAGGTGAGTTGATCGCTACTTTTTCGCCCCGCACCGAGCCTATGAGTAAAGAGATCACTAAGTGGCTTGAATAAAGTCGAGGGCCAGTTTCTACTTTCTCTTTCGGATGAACTACATTCGCCTTGATGGATTATCATCAGGTAATTGGACAAGAAGCGCTACAGCGGCGACTGACTGAACTGGTACAACAGAATCGCCTCAGTCATGCCTTACTTTTTTTATCGAAGGAGGGAACCGGTGCGCTTCCCCTGGCTATGAGCTTTGCCCAATATCTTGTTTGTGAGACCGTCGCTCAACAGGGGGGGACAGCACCTTGTGGCACTTGTCCGGCTTGCCATAAGGCCACAAAACTCATTCATCCTGATATTCATTACTCCTATCCTACCGTTACCAAAAAACCCGGAGAGAAACCCATCGCTACCGATTTTATCACGGAATGGCGCACTTTTATTGAGCTACACCCCTATGGTAATCTATTTGATTGGATCGAAATGATCAAGTCAAAAGAGAATAGCCAGGGCAAGATCACTTCCGAAGAGTGCAATGATATCAACCGAAAACTAAGTCTCAAAAGTTTTGAAAGCCGCTGGAAGATCCTGATCCTATGGCTACCAGAATTGATGGGTAACGAAGGCAATAAGTTACTGAAACTTATCGAAGAGCCGCCAGCCGATACCTTGATCATGTTGGTCAGTGAAAATGAATCGCAATTACTGCCTACGATCGTAAGTCGCTGTCAACTGATAAAAGTGCCTTTACTAGATACAGCACAGATCGAAAAGGCCCTGATAGAACGAAATAACACCCCCACTTCACTTGCAGTACAAGTTGCTCCACTTTGTGAGGGTAATTACAGAGAGGCCTTACAATTGGTACAACATGCCGAAGAGGACTGGCAAGTTTTAGTACGCGACTGGCTCAATGCCATTATCAAAACGGGCCCAGTAGCCCAGACAAAATGGGTAGAGGAGATCAGTCGGCTGGGAAGGGAAAAGCAAAAGCAATTCTTACGCTATTTTATTCACTTGCTCGAGCAAGCCGTACAGGTCCGCATGCAGGGGGGGCAATACCGGATCAGCGAAAAAGAGAAAGACTTTGCCGATCGACTCAATTCTATCGCTGCCATTGAGCAACAAGAGGCCATGGTCAACGAACTGGACCAGGCTCATTATCAAATAGAACGCAACGCAAATGCGAAGATCTTGTTTCATGCCCTTACGATCAGACTTTACCACATCATTGCAGACAAATTCGTATTTTCGCTTACATGAGTTGTTCGGGCTGTGGAACTGCAACCGGCAGTAAACCAAATGGATGTAAAAGTAACGGTGGATGCAGTTCCGGCGGATGTAACCGCATGAACGCCCATGACTGGCTCAAGAACCTCCCCCTAGCCGATACAGACAGCCAATGCCGGGTCATCGAAGTGAGTTTTAGTCAGGGTACGCGCAAAGATTTTTTCGTGAACCCCACATTACAGCCCTTGGAAAAGGGAGATCTGATTGCGGTAGAAGGGGTCAGTGGTTTTGATGTGGGCGAAGTATCATTAACCGGAGAGATCGTACGACTTCAATTAAAGAAAAGAGGGGTCAAGGAAGATCATCCTGAAATGAAAAAAGTATTGCGACGAGCCACAGATCGTGATATCGAGCAATGGAAACAAAATAAAAGTCGTGAGCCGGAGGCAGTCATTCGAAGTAGAGCCATTGCCAAGCAATTACGACTCGATATGAAGATCAGCCAGGTCGAAATGCAGGCCGATGGCAGAAAAGCGACCTTCTTTTACATTGCGGACGGAAGAGTGGATTTTAGAGAATTGATCAAAATATATGCGACTGAGTTCAAGGTAAAGGTAGAGATGCGCCAGATCGGTGCCAGACAAGAAGCCGGAAAAGTAGGAGGTATCGGCAGTTGCGGAAGAGAGCTTTGTTGCAGTACCTGGCTTACCGATTTCAAATCGGTCAATACCGCAGCGGCACGTTATCAAAATTTATCGATCAATCAAACCAAGTTGAGTGGACAATGCGGACGACTTAAATGTTGTCTGAATTATGAACTCGATACGTATTTGGATGCGCTGCAGCATTTTCCGGATAACTGTGATGTATTGCAAGTAGCAAAGGGAAATGCGTTCTTGATCAAAAAAGATATTTTCAAAAATTTGATGTGGTACACGCTGCCCGACAGCAATAAACAATATCCTCTCTCTATCGATCGGGTAAAAAAGATCAAAGAGTTGAACAGACAAGGTATCCGCCCCGAAGAGCTGGAACCGGTCGAGGTCGTCTCCTCCAAGCCCAAAGAAGAAGAACCTGAATTTGTAGAGCTGGTCGGACAGATCAGTCTTAAATCGCTGGATCGGGCCGCGCAGAAAAAAAGGAGACAGCAAGGTGGAAATCGCCCTGATCAACCCCGACGCAATGGAGGGCAACAGCCCCGTGGACCACAACAAGGGGGCCAAGGGCCGCAACAGCCACAAGGAAGAGGACCACAACGAGGACCCGCACAAGGAGGACCGCAACAAGGACCTGTGCAAGGAGGGCCCTCACAAAGAAATAATTCTTCCAGAAGCGGAGGTCCTGCTCGTCAGCAATCACCTCGTGGACCCAGACCCCAACAAGGGCCTCGACCACCGCAACAAGATCCCGGAAACTAAGACGACTTATTCATCGGCCCCGATGGCGCTATAGAGGGCATCCTGAATTTTTCCTCTAACCTGCAGTTGAGATAACTTATTGTTATCGCGCGTAGGATTCACCCGATTGGACAGAAATACATAAACTAGTTCACGTTGTGGATCGGTCCATACACAGGTTCCTGTAAACCCTGTATGACCAAAGGTGGCAGCAGAGGCCAATAAGGATGGATAAGGATCGCGGCGCATTTTATTATCGGGTTCGGGCTTATCAAAACCTAGTCCACGACGACTCCCGTTTCGCTGATAGTCGGTAAATAACCGTATCGTTTCGGGTTGCAGATAGCGACGCCCCTGGTAGCTGCCTTGGTTCAAGAGCATTTGGTACAAGATGGCCAGATCGTAGGCATTAGAGAACAGACCGGCATGTCCGGCCACACCGCCCATCAGGGCCGCTCCCTCATCATGCACGTCGCCCCGGGTCGTTTGACCGCGAAAGTGTTTTTCACGCTCGGTGGGTACCAGACGGTCGAGTGCAAATCGTTCGCGAGGTGTAAAGCCGGTAGCATACATTCCTAAGGGACGATAAAAATGCTCTTGACAATAGGCATCAAGCGATCGACCTGAGAGCTGCTCAACGATATGTCCCAAAAAAATAAAATCGTTATCACTGTAAACATATTTTCCGGCAGACCCGACCGGACTTTGTAGTATACGCTGCCGGATGGTATCTTGCCAATCGTTTCGCACATATAAACGATCGGCTACCCGAATTGTAAATCCTTGACGAGCTTGTTTAGAGAAAAGGAGGGTATCGGGGGTGCCCGAAGCAGAAAGGGTCTCCTTATAAAAAGGAATAAAGGGAACCAGCCCTGCTTGATGTAACAAGATATCGCGAACAAGTAAGTTTTCTTTATTGGTACCCCGCACATAGGGAAGATATTCGCCCAAACGGGCATCGAGTCGCAGCTTTCCTTCTTCGTATAATTTCATTATGGCAATGGTCGTAGCGGAGATCTTGGTGACGGAGGCCAGATCAAAAATACTTTCAGGCGTTACGGCTTGCGTTTTTTCATAATCATAATATCCAAAGGCCTTATGATACAAGATCTCCCCTTTGCGAACGGCCATAACAACACATCCGGGAAAAGCCTTTTTAGCCATGGCCTCTTGTACAGTGGTCTCGATCCGCTCAAAGGCTGCATCCATTTTACGATTCGATACAGGCATCGATTTTTGCTGTAAACCCGCTCCCATAGGATATCGACAAACGGAGACAGGCAGTACTC
>JBIIHS010000217.1:0-2837 GCA_044235515.1 Chitinophagaceae bacterium
CGAGAGACAATACTTTTCTGGTGATCAATAACAGCGTTTGCACCATGGCAAATCCCGAGAAGATGGCCCCGGCTACGAAATAGGGAGGAAAGATCGTCGTGTGCCATCCGGGTACGACCGAAGTAGCGAAGTCGAATGATACGATCGTGTGAACAGAAAGCACCAGTGGTGTACTTAGACCAGCCAGTACCAAGGAGAGGGCCTCATGACGCTGCCAGTGCTTGGTCGATCCGGTCCAACCAAAAGAAGCCACCCCATAAAATGCTTTTCTCCATTTTAATTTAGCCCGATCGCGCAACGTGGCCAGGTCGGGGATCAATCCAGAATACCAGAAGAGGAGCGAAACGGTAAAGTAGGTTGAGATGGCAAATACGTCCCAAAGAAGAGGAGAATTAAAGTTCACCCATAGCGGTCCGCGGGAATTTGGATAAGGAAATACAAAAAAAGCGTTCCACACCCGTCCCATATGCCATACCGGAAACTGACCGGCGCACATGACCGCAAAAATGGTCATGGCCTCGGCAGCACGATTTACACCGGTTCTCCAACCCTGACGGAACAGCAACAAGATCGCCGAGATTAGCGTTCCTGCGTGACCAATACCTACCCACCAAACGAAATTGGTAATGTCCCAACCCCAGCCAATGGTGCGATTCAGATTCCACTGACCGGTACCGTAAATAACTTCGGTGGTTACCGAAATAATACCGAACAGGAGAAAACACAATGAGATCAAAAATCCAGTCCACCAAAGACGAGATGGCTTGGCCTCAACGGGGCGACAGATATCCTCTGTTACCTGGTGATAGTCCTTGGTTCCATCGACCAACGGAGATCGTACCTGTGATTCGTATCGGAGTAATGACATAGTTGTGGTTGATATTGTGGGTTCAGGTATTAATGATGACCGGCTTCCGATTGTGCAGCTTCATGCGCAGGAGCGGCATGGTGTGTATCCGATTCGATGATCTCGTCGGTGTTACGCACCTTAGCCAGATAGCTTACGTTAGGTAAAACGTGTAGCTGCTCCAGTACATAGTAACTGCGATTAGTATTATTGGCGCGCACCGCATTGATGGCGCTGCTGGCATCATGCACATTACCAAAGACAATGGCGTTCGATGCACAAGCTGTTTGACAAGCCGTCTTGGCTTCGCCATCTTGCAATGGACGACCCGCTTTTTTGGCCTCGAGCTTAGCCGCCTGTAAACGCTGAAAGCAGAACGAACATTTTTCGATCACCCCGCGTGAGCGAACCGTTACATCGGGGTTCAACACCATGCGCGTCAGATCGTCGTTCATTTGTTCTACGACCGGATCGAGTTTACCGACCAATTGTTGATCGCGGTTGTTAGGGAAGCTATCGGCTCCGGTATAATCGGCCCAGTTGAAGCGACGTACTTTATAAGGACAGTTGTTGGCGCAATAACGGGTACCGATACAACGGTTATAGGTCATTTGGTTGATCCCTTCTGAACTATGGTTAGTAGCCGCTACCGGACAAACGTTCTCACAAGGAGCATTGTCACAATGCTGACACATCATGGGCTGAAAGACCACGCCCTTTAATTCATCGGGATTGTTAGCATCACTTACGAAATAGCGGTCAATACGCAGCCAGTGCATGTCATGAAAGCGAAGCACTTCGCTTTTACCTACCACCGGAACATTGTTTTCCGCATGACAGGCCACAACGCAGGCCCCACAACCATAACAGGCATTCATGTCGATATTCATGCCCCATTTGATACCGGGCTGATCGTGCGTTGGATATAGCGTACCCTCAGAGCGAAAATCGGTAGTGAGACCATCCTTGCTCTTACCATAGGTCTCTTCGAGATGATGACGATAATCGGGAATTACCGAAGGATGCTTTTTAAGGGTGGCAAGGGTAGTTTCCCGTACCACTTCTACGCGATCCTCATAGGAATTGTGAATCTGCATCTGCGCCACCTTCTCTTTTCGCTTGGCATCGGTAACGGTGGCTACCGTGTTATACACCGTACCGTTATCGGTGCGTGATGTAAATACATAAGCGTTCTGTCCAATACCGGCAGCGGTGCGACCCAATTTTTCGCTGCGACCATAACCAAGTGCTACAGCGATCGTGTTAGACTGCATACCTGGAATGACCAGGACGGGTAATTCGATCTCTTTTTTCCCGACAGTGATCTTGATGACGGGTTTTTGCGGATAGTATTCGTAATTGTTACTTTCTTTCTCGGTACCATTGAGCAGGTTAACATCCAACAACTCTTTGGCCATCGTCATACTGATCAGCGCGTAGTTACCCCAAGTGGCCTTAGAGATAGCATCAGGTAATTCTTGCAACCAAGGATTGGTGGCGCCGGTACCCGTACCGATAGAGGCTTTTTGATACAATATCAACTCGGTACCCGTCACAGCCGGAGCTGTTGTAATGGCTTGTGCCGCACCCGCCAGTGCTGCACCGCTGTAAGAACCAGCGGAAACAGGAGTAGGTTTTTCTTGCAATCCTACCTGAAGAACACTGTTGAAAGCTGCCTCAGAGCCGAGGTCTTTGATCCATTCTTTCTTAAAATATTCTTCGTACGAAGTATCGTTACCACTCCATTTTAACAATGAAGTTTGAAAGGCCCTTGTTTTAAATAAAGGATAGATAGTAGGTTGAATAAAGCTGACCACACCTGCCTTAGGTGCTGCATCTCCCCAACTTTCCAAATAATGGTGAGAGGGGATCACAAATTGACAGCGCTCGGTAGTTTCATCCATACGCTCATTAAAGGAGATACTCACCTTTACATTGTTCAAAGCCGATGTAAAGGCCTCTGCATTATGATAGGTGTAGGCAGGATTAG
>JBIIHS010000218.1:0-2830 GCA_044235515.1 Chitinophagaceae bacterium
ATTGGATGGAGGTCCCTGCCAACAAGGTTTGGAATCGACGGTAGTAGGCATGGAGGATGATACAGTAGTCATTTATCGCCTGGGCATGATCACCGCAGAACAGATTCAAACATTGGTAGGTAAGGTGGTGATCAAAGAAGATAGCGGAACAATACAATCAGCGCCAGGCATGTCTATTAAGCACTATGCTCCTAAGACGCCCACCTTTCTTTTTGACAACCTCGATTCGTTCCAGCATGATCCCCTTAACAAAGCCTATATCTTATTTTCTACTAAAGACCCGGCCCTACCGCAAGAGCATCAATATTTACTTAGTGATAAGGGGGACCTTAACGAGGCTGCTGCCCGCTTGTATGATCTATTGCATGAGCTGGATAAGAAATCATATGCCCAGATCGTATGTAAAAAATTACCCGATGAGGGTATTGGGCGTGCCATTAACGACCGCTTAAAGCGAGCCAGTAGTGGGCTTATTTCGTAACAACTGCGCAGTTACTAACGCTGCCACTAACTGCACTCCGCCCATTATTATAAATAGTAATTCGAAAGAGAAATAATATACCAGCACCCCTCCCAACGCAAAGGCGAGACCGGAGACAATTTGAGATTGTCCTGAGGATAATCCCCAGGCATAGGTTTCGTGTTCGCGGTGCAAACTGGCGGCATATAGTGAATCCCACAGCGGCGTACCAATAGCCTCTGCGATACCCAACCCAACTTGTATAAAAAATAGTTGCAGCGGGTTGGATACAAACAAATAACCAAACGTCAGCAGGGCATTAAGGGTGTATCCGGCTACCATCATTTGCACCTTGAATCCCCTTTTATTGAAAACCTTACCCACCACAATGTAACAAAATCCTGTGCAGACCAAATAGGCCGACCAGGCCCAAGTAAGATCTAAAATATCACCACCCACTCTCTCAGAAAAAATAGCATAAAGAGGACCTAGCATACCTTCTCCAAAATACCAGATATTGGCGCCCCAAAGAAGTGTCTTGGTCGTATTACTAAGGTTCATTAGGCAGAAAAACGTTAATTAATACAGACCTGGATAAGCTAAAAAGGTTTAATAAAGATTAGAAAGAAGCTTGACCTTAGGGGGATAATTTGGTAGCCCTTCGAGCAAAAATTAACCAGTGATTAGATTTCTTCGACTGCCTACTCCAGTCTTCCTCTACATAAAGATGGTAGGTATTTCTCTTTCCTTGTAAGCTTACATCGATCGTAGCCTTAAAACGAACAGTGGCCCATTTATTATGCCGAATATCCACCACTACACTATCCTCCAGAAACCGGTGATACACCAGGTAGCCCGTTTCCAAATTTCGAAACTGCTCTTCCTGGGTTTCGATCCAGCCATTGCTATGCTGATACTGTAGTTCTTTTGAGCTGGCCAATGAAAGTACTCGCCAATCTTTTCTAACAAGAGCGCCGTGGTAATTGAGCATACTGATCATAACAGCACGAGTCATTTTTCCTTTGCGATCTCGTGGCCATTGAGCCCTTACTTCTTTTATACCTCGGGTGTTTACGCTATCGCCTTGCCCCAGTAAAGACATTGGACCCACCAACACTAACAACAAAAACTGGCAAATCAAAAAGTACCTCATTAGTAGCAAATTAAAAAAAGCCCTGACGTTTGTCAGGGCCTGATTTCTTGGTCGGGACGACTAGATTCGAACTAGCGACCCCTTGCACCCCATGCAAGTGCGCTACCGGGCTGCGCTACGTCCCGAACAAGCGAAGAATTCTTCGCGGGGAGGGCAAAGGTAGGGCAAATTTGACAATTTCTTGATACGGTCGGCATGCCTTATCTTCGTCCCTTAATGAAGCTCCTCATTAAGCAAGCCAGGATCATCGATCCGGCCTCTTCTTTCAACGGTCAAATGGCTGACCTGTTGATCGAAAACGGAATTATAACGACCATCTCCCCCAACATCAACGTAAAAGCCGACCAAGTCATTGACCAATCTGGACTGCATGTCTCTCCGGGCTGGGTAGATTGTTTTGCCCATTTTGCCGATCCAGGTTTTGAACAAAAAGAAACCCTCGAGACAGGCGCCGCTGCGGCCAGTGCCGGTGGCTTTACCGATGTGATGATCATTCCAAACACAGCTCCGACCCTTCACAATAAAGCGTCTATCGAGTACATCTTACATAAATCACGCAGTTTACCCGTTACGATCCATCCTATGGGAGCGGTTACCAGAAACACCGAGGGAAAAGAGCTGGCAGAGATGTACGATATGAAAAGTAATGGAGCGGTAGCATTCACTGACGGGATCCATTGTATTCAATCGTCCGGACTGCTCATCAAGGCCCTGCAATACATCAAGGCCTTTGAAGGGGTGCTGATACAGTTGCCCGATGACAAAAGCATCAACCCGCAAGGATTGATCAATGAGGGGATCTTATCGACCCAATTAGGCCTTCCGGGTAAGCCTGCTATTGGCGAAGAGCTGATGGTTAGTCGTGATATAGCACTCAACAGCTATGCCGAATCAAAACTTCACTTGACAGCCATCTCCACCAGTGGCTCGGTCAAAAAAATAAGCGAGGCCAAAAAAACAAGTCAGCATATCAGCTGCTCTGCTACACCCTATCATCTTTTCTTTTGCGAAGAAGACCTGTCTACGTATAATACAAACCTAAAGGTTAATCCCCCGCTAAGAACAAAAGCGGATCAACAAGCTTTGCAGAAGGCAGTGATCAATGGCGTAATCGATTGTTTGGCAACACACCACCTGCCGCACGAAAAAGACAGCAAAGTGATTGAATTTGAATATGCCCAACACGGTATGATCGGACTAGAAACGGCTTATGGAGC
>JBIIHS010000219.1:0-2817 GCA_044235515.1 Chitinophagaceae bacterium
CAATTCGCATGCCATATTTATGTCGGCTAGTCTTGGCGAAGGATGGGCCCTTCCCCCTGCCGAAGCTATGGCCAGCGGTTGTGCGGTGGTGTGTACGGCCATTGGTGGACATGCTGATTATGCCATTGAGGAACAAACCGCTTTATTGGTGCCGGCTCAAGAGGCGAAGGCCTTGGCTGCCGCCGTGGCAAGGCTTTTTAACGAGGAGTCCCTTCGTTGTCGACTGGCTATCGAAGGACGACAATGGATCACTACCCGCTATCAATGGGATCGATCGGTAAGTACCCTGCTTGCGTATTATGCAGCGTATCAAAAGCAATACCTTTGATCTATGACGAATTTTACGCCCATTTTTCCGCTGGGTATTGTGGTATATCCCGGAGAGGCTTTGAATCTTCACATCTTTGAACCGCGTTACAAACAATTGATCAGAGAATGTTTTGCGTTAAAAAAACCATTCGGTATCCCTGTCGTGCTCGATAAAAAAATGCAAGAGTACGGTACCATCGTCGAGATCTTGAGCATTGCCAAAGAATACGAGGGAGGAGAAATGGACATTCATACCCGGGGTGTATCGGTGTTCCGCTTGTTAGAGTTGGTACGTGAGATACCTGATAAGCTCTATAGCGGCGCCATTGTCTCGTATCCTGAAAATGATACTACACACGACAAGGCGGTAATGAAGCGACTCATGAGTAAAGTACGTGAGCTACATCGGCTCTTGCAGATCAATAAGGAGTTTGGCCGACCCGATGAGGCTCTCGATAGTTATGCCATTGCACATCATGTTGGGCTTACCGTGGAGCAAGAGTTCGAGTTGTTGACACTTTTTTCGGAAAAGCAACGAAAGGAGTTTATCAAAAGGCATTTGCACAAGGCGATCCCTCTTTTATCGGGAGTAGAACAACTCAAGCAACGTATTCAGCTGAATGGTCATTTCAAGAACCTGAGTGGTTTTAATCTTTAATTTACACCTATGTCTGTAACGCTCTGCTTCGATTTTGGCAATACGCGAAAGAAAGTGGCTGTCTTTGATGGGGCTGTCTTGCGCGAAGCCATTCAATTGACCGATGATAAGGAACCTACCATTACTGAGTTGCTGCGTCGCTACCAGCCTCAAAAATCGATACTGTCCTCGGTGATCGCCCATGATCCTTCATTGGAAAATTTATTGTCCAGTGCCACACAATTTCATAAGCTAGATCATACGACGAAGCTTGCTTTTACCACTCCGGTGGGCAAACCTGCAACCATTGGGGCCGATCGCTTGGCCATTTGCGCCGCGGCCATGCACTACTATCCGAGAATGAATAATCTGATCATCGCGTTGGGATCTTGTATCACCTATAATTTTATTAGTGCAGGCGGCGCCTTCTTAGGAGGTGGTATTTCTCCCGGTCTTGCCATGCGATTAGCATCACTGCATCAGCACACCGCATTGCTTCCGCTAGTGGCCCCTGTCGTGGATGTGCCATTGATCGGGTATGATACCAACACCAATATTCTCTCCGGCGTTATCTTGGGAATGGCGCTTGAGATGGACGGGTTTATCGATTTATACAAAGACCGTTATGATAACTTTAACGTGGTCTTAACCGGGGGGGATATACCCTATTTGGCCGCCCACCTTAAAAACAAGATATTTGCAGACCCCGATCTAATATACAAGGGCCTGTATGCTATTAGCGAAGTCAATAATAAGTAAGATAATCAATAAGTTACGCATTAGTTTACTACTCGCTTGCGGGCTGATTTTGGGGTTCAGCATCCCTCTTTTTTCGCAAGATAATTCACCTTACTCACGATACGGGATCGGAGACCTGGTTCCTTCTAGCAATATTAGTAACCGAAGCATGGGTGGTATTTCAGCCGGATACACCGATGCCTTATCGGTGAATTTCAGTAATCCGGCTTCGTTCTCTGGTTTTCAAGCGTGGAAAGAAAAAAAATCCAACAAGCTCAGTTCAGGTCGCGTAGTGCTCGACATGGCGGTCAATATCGATAACCGGATGTTACGTGATCCACAAAAGGAACAACGCTATACAGCCAGCAATGCATTATTCTCTTACGTGCAAGTGGGTGTTCCATTGCGTAAGAATTGGGGAATGAGTTTTGGAATCAGACCTATTTCTCGTATCAGTTATAAGATCAACCGCTACGAACAACTTATCGATCCGGTCAATGGAGCCAACATCGATAGTAGCATTACCCAGTTCGAAGGTGATGGCGGATCATACCTGGGTTCGCTCGGAACCGGCCTTGCGCTGTATAGCAAAGACCGAAAAGGCTTGGAAGAAAAATTGTCGATCGGGATCAATGCGGGCTATCTGTTCGGAAGAAAGAACTACATGACCCGTCGCAGTTTTCTAAATGATACGGTTTCGTATTATCAAGCCAAATTTCAGAATACTACCAATTTTGGCAACCTGAGTTTGCAAGCAGGGCTGCAATATCAGCTTCCACTGAACAAGAAAATAATGTTGACTATTGGGGGCTTTGGTCAATTGGGGCAAACCCTGTCTGCTAGTCAAGATCTGGTGCGTGAAACCTTCTTCTACGATCAAAGCCAGGGACAATTGCGTTTGGATAGTGTCTCCGATCTCCGTGACATAAAGGGAACTATCGAATTGCCTGCTTCTTTTACGGCAGGCTTTGTATTGCAAAAATTCGCGGTGCCCAATAAAGAAGGTGGTTGGATGGTAGGGATCGATTATAGTACGCAACCTTGGAGCGACTATCGATTTTATGGAAGAGCGGATTCTTTGCGCGATAAATGGGAGTTACGACTCGGTGCGCAGATCAGTCCCGTTCCGCAAC
>JBIIHS010000220.1:0-2806 GCA_044235515.1 Chitinophagaceae bacterium
AAAAAGGCACGTATGAGAAAAGTCAACGACCCAAGAGTGGCACCTACCGTATTGAGGCCACGGAAAGTAAAAAAGAGCTCAGTATCGCTCAAAATTGGGTCAGCCTAGAGAACCAGGCCTTTTCTGCTGGCTATACCCTGTTGGCCAATGGCGAACTACATGCCTTTACAGACCAAGGAGAGGCCGATGGCGTAAGGGCCGAAGTGATCGATGGGATCACTTTTGAGGTCTGCTTCTATAAAAAAGCCGAGCAGCTGCTGCGCATCGTACACGAGATCATGCCCAATGGATATTTGCGTATCATTCGTGAGGGCACTGACGAGAACGGAAAGGATTACCACGATGTAGAGTATTACCATAAACAACTGAGCGTACTTCCCTACGCGGCCTCAGTATCAGGGGCGCTGATCAAACCCACAGAAGAAGGAGTTATCAAACACAAGGCGCTGGTGGCCATGGAAGAGCAGACTAACATGCAGCTCGATCAAATTCGCAAGCAAATTGAGCTGCTGGCCCTCCAGGCGCAAGAGATTCAACAACGCAAAGACCTTTCGTTAAAGATCTACGAAGCCAAACTATCATTCACGCCCAATATTGGCCAGCACTATTACCTATACGAGAAAAAAGACGGTCAACACCTGCTCTCGCTGGTGGCTCCCAAGGAATGGGGGGCTTCCCTACCCTTCAAGCGCTTTGTGGCAGCCGTACAATTATTGGCCGATCATACCTGGAAAGAATGCTAGCCAAGTATCTTTGTATCCATGACCAAGCTATCGGTTAACATCAACAAGTTCGCTACCCTGCGTAATGCCAGAGGAGGTAATAACCCCGATCTGCTTAAAGTAGCCATCGATGTTCAGCAAATGGGGGCCGACGGTATTACTGTTCACCCCCGCCCCGACGAAAGACATATCCGATACAGCGATGTCGTATCGCTCAAAAAAATCATTACTACCGAATTCAATATTGAGGGTAACTGTAGGGAGCAAAAGTTCATTGACCTTGTGCTGGCCACCTGTCCCGACCAGGTAACCTTGGTTCCCGATGAGCAAGGACAACTGACCAGCGATCACGGGTGGGACACCATCAAACACCGAGACTATCTGAAAGAGATCGTTGCCCTATTTAAAGAAAAGGGAATCCGGGTGAGCCTATTTGTAGACCCCGTACCAGAAATGGTCCGTGCCGCCGCCGACACCGGCACCGATCGTGTTGAACTTTACACTGAGCAATATGCGAAACAATTTAGTGCCGGCAAGGGAAAAGAGGCGATCGTGGCCTATGTAGAAGCTGCAAAGATCGCCCAGGCGTCTTCACTGGGTGTCAATGCCGGTCATGACCTGGACCTGCAAAATCTCAACTTTTTTTGCAGCCATATACCCTGGCTTCAAGAGGTTAGTATCGGTCATGCCCTAATTTGCGATGCCCTTTATTTGGGCCTGTCCAATACGATCCAACTCTACAAAAGACAGCTCTCTCACTAAAGATCGTCCTGAGACCGTCCGTGTACAACTAGAGAATGGTTACAGCCCTCCCAAAATAGTAGGAAGCTGATCGGGAGAATACCATGTAAACGAAGGGTCTTTTTTAAACCAGGTCATTTGACGCTTGGCATAATGCCGCGTATTGAGTTTGATCTGTTCAATGGCCTGCTCAAGGGTAAGGCGCTGCTCCAGGTAGTCAAACAACTCGGAGTAACCAACGGTCTTAAGTGCAATAGATTCTTTATAAGGCTGCAAACTAGTCACTTCAGCTAGTAAGCCCTGTTGCATCATAACATCCACTCGATTATTGATACGCTGGTAGAGCACAGCACGAGGTTGCTCTAATCCAATACCCAATAATTGATAGGGCTGTTTTTTTACCTTACCCTTTTGAAAAGACAAAATACTTTGACCGGTAGACTGCACTACTTCAAGAGCCCTCATCATACGATGGGGATTCTGCATTTCGCCTTGCGTACTATAGAGTGGGTCTTGTTTCACGAGCATCGCATACAACCAGGCCAGGCCTTCTTGCTGGTACTGCGCCCGGATCAGCTCACGCACAGAGGGATCTACCATTGGTATTTCATCTAGCCCCTCCCAAAATGCTTTCCAGTAAAGACCGGTCCCTCCTACCATAACCAGCTGCCCGTGTAAGGCGATCAGTTCTTCTACCTTCTGCGTTGCATACTGCTCGTAGTAGGAAGCCTGTATGGGCTGAGCAACCGAATGATCGGCTATAAAATAATGAGGTACCTGTTGCAATTGCTCGTGGCTGGGCCTGGCGACTCCAATATTGAGCTCGCGATAACATTGCCTGCTGTCAAAAGATAAGATAGGAACTTGTAACGTACTGGCCACACGCAAGGCCACCTCTGTCTTGCCCACCGCCGTGGGACCGGCAATGACAATGATCCTATGAGTCTGTTGATTCACTGAACAATTTTCGCTATGCCAATTTATAAGAGATAAAACACCCGTTTGGATCATTCGGGCTCTTCTTCACCGACCGCAGCATCATCGAAGCCGACATCCTCTCCTTCCTCATCCTTTTCGCTAAAACCCTCTTCGCTGCGAGAGAGATCGTATTTCTCTTCAATATCGGCAAACTTTTCACCCAACAGCGCCTTGGTACCATATTGGCTGGGGGCTAAACCCTCCGTGCGGGTAATGTGGGGATAATCAACAGCAGGATCTTCTTCTTTGATCACTTGTATGAGCTCGACCAGAAAATTCCAGTTCTTTTCAAAGTCATAGACATAAATGAACCGCTGATTGGGTCCTTTGATCTCTGATCCAATGGTTGTTTCGTCCATGATCAA
>JBIIHS010000048.1:0-9335 GCA_044235515.1 Chitinophagaceae bacterium
ATCCGCGATGCCATCGTAGAGATCAGAAAGCACACGTCTAATGGAAGCATCAACATCAACACAAACGGCTCGAATCCCGATGCCGTAAGGGCGCTGTGCAAGGCGGGGCTTAATTCGATACGAGTTAGTACCAATTCGGCCCGTCGTGAGATCTATATGCCCTACTATCGCCCCAACAACTATCAGTTTGAGGATATTGTGGAGAGCTTGAAAGTAGTAAATGCATTTGGGGGCTGGACCTCGATCAATTATTTTGTCTTTCCGGGTATGACCGATTCGATCGAAGAATACGAGGCCCTTCGAAAACTGATCACAGAGACCGGACTAAACATGATACAGTGGCGTAACTTTAATATTGACCCGGATTGGTATCTTGGAAAGATCGGGGTAAGCGAAACCGGAGAGTGTATGGGAATCAAAGCCCTGCAAGAAGCGTTGCGAAAAGAGTTTCCTACCCTCCGATTTGGTTACTTTAATCCGCCCATTGAAAGAATCCGCGGTAATTTTGATCAGGCTTTTGCACATTGAAATGAAATTATTTAACAAGTTATTGTGCTAAAACAATCGATAAAAAAATAGCTTAGCCGTTTATACAATAAGTCTTACCGAATGGCCACTACGTCTTTTTTAACATCGGATAACAGAGCCAAAGCCGTTACGGGGGCAACAGCCCTGGCCATTTTACTATTGCTGCTCTTTATCCGTTGGAAAATTCCCGTGTTTGAGCCCACTGCCGCTTCCAGCAGCGTGGAAGTTGAGGTGAACTGGCCACCAGACCCGCCCTCCGAAATCGATGGGGGCGGTGGAGGAGGTCAACCGACCTTAGCCAATGGAGCAGCCGGTATGGCCAGCGAAGCACCAATGGCCCCTGGCACACCAGATCCTGCTGCTGCTACCGAAGCAGACGAAAATAGCACGGCCGCAGCCTTGCCGCCTACCAAAACCGTAGCGGCTAACAAAAAAAAGATCAAACCCACCAGCACTACTACCAAACCCGTTCCGATAGCAAAGACACCCTCTCCTCCACAACCCAGAGCCGTTATGGGAAGAACCAATTCGGGTGTTGCTAGCGGTGGTGGAGCCACGGAGTCCTTTGAACAAACTGGAGGAAGAGGAAATGGCTTAGGGGCGGGAGATGGAGACGGCTCGGGTGGAGGAAGCGGTGGTGGACTGGGGGGCGGCAATGGAACAGGAGCCGGATTAGGAACAGGACCCCGCGTAACAAAAGGAGATCGGAAAATTGTCAAAACCTATGCCTTCGAAGGCGATCTAAGCAAGGCTACGATCTATGCTAACATTGCCGTGTCCCCCGATGGTACCGGCAAGTTGATCAATTTGGCCAAGGGCTCCTCCACTACCGGCACAGCCTACAAGCAAGCTATTGTGCGCTATCTTGAAAAAATGCGCTTCAATACTTCCGATCACGAGTCGGTCGTTACGGTGCAATTTAATTTCAAGATCAATTAAGAATAAGGCAGTCCCCTTCCGATGAATTACCTGCAAACGCTAGACTACCTTTTTTCGAAGCTTCCCTTATTCAGCAGAGTGGGCCCCGCTGCCTATAAAAAAGACTTGACCAATACGCTTTTACTCTGCGAGTTCCTAGGTAATCCACAGCGCTCACTTCGTACGGTTCATGTGGCCGGCACCAATGGGAAAGGCTCCGTAAGCCATATGCTGGCCGCCATCTTTCAATTAGCCGGATACAAAACAGGATTGTATACCTCTCCCCACCTTTACGATTTTAGAGAACGTATCAAGATAAACGGAGAGATGATCGGCGAGCAACAAGTAGTGGACTTTACAAAGAATATAGTGCCCACCATCGAGAAGATCGAACCCAGTTTTTTTGAGGTAACGGTCGCCATGGCCCTGGATCATTTTAATAAAGAAAATGTAGATATCGCTATTATAGAGACAGGATTGGGCGGACGACTCGATAGCACCAATGTAATTGTGCCAGATCTTTCGGTGATCACCAATATCGACTGGGATCATATGCAGTTACTGGGTGATAGTCTAGAAAAAATTGCTTTTGAAAAGGCGGGTATCATCAAGGCCGGCATTCCGGTGGTAATCGGAGAATCCAGTTCCACTACCCTTCCTGTTTTTCAACAAAAGGCGCAAACAGAAAATACCTCACTAACCATCGCCAGTGAAGAAAGAACCATCAAGCAGTACGAATGGAAAGACGATTACCTATGGGTGACCATTGCGCAACAAAAGGATTCGGTCCTATCATTGAAATTGGACCTACCCGGCATCTATCAAACAAAAAATGTACTGACCGTTCTGGCCGCCATCGATCAACTGCAAAAAAAAGGCTGGAGACTGCACCAAGACCACATCGCAAAGGGACTCTCTTCTACGCGGGTCCTGACTGGATTGCATGGAAGATGGCAAAAGATCGCTTCCTGTCCAACGATTATCATCGATGTGGCGCATAATGAGGCTGGAATAGGTCAGTTAATAAACCAGTTACAGCAAACTTCTTATGACAATTTGCATATCGTATTGGGAGTCGTTAAAGACAAATCCATAACCCCCATGCTTTCGCTACTTCCCAAAGAAGCCACCTACTACTTTACGAAAGCATCCTTACCCAGGGCTCTACCCGAAGCGGAATTAAGATCACTTGGTGAACAGGCCGGATGCGTAGGAGAAGCATTTGCCAATGTCAATCAGGCCCTTACAAAAGCCAGGTCTACCGCTGGCAAGAATGATCTTATCGTCGTGTGCGGAAGTATTTTTTTGGCAGCCGAAGTCAATCTTCGCGAAGGGAATGTCCCGTTAGATTGATAAACACATCTTCGAGCGTAGCGAGTTTCATTTCTTTTTTTCGTTCAAACCCTGAGGCGATCAGATCGTCGATCAACTTACCCGGAGAATCGAGCGCAATGATCTTGCCCGTATCGATAATAGCTACCCGATCGCATAAGAATTCGGCTTCATCTAGATAATGGGTCGTCAAGACCACCGTGGTGCCCTGCTGATTGATCGAACGAATGGTTTCCCAAAGACTGCGACGGGCCTGGGGATCTAAGCCGGTAGTGGGTTCATCCAAAAAAATAATGCGCGGCGAATTGATGAGTGTGGTGGCCACTGAAAAACGCTGACGCTGCCCCCCGCTTAGTTCCTTTACCTTGGCCTTGGCCTTATCTTGCAAGTTGACTTTCGTCAACAACTGCATGGGATCTACAGAAGAATTATAAAGACCGGCAAAGAGTTCGATCAATTGGATCAAATTGAGTCCAGGATAATAACCGCTGCTTTGCAGTTGAACGCCAATCAGCTTCTTGATGGCACCGGGTGCATCATCCAAGGAATAGCCTGCCACGTGTACTTCGCCCGCCGTTTTCGTACGTAGCGTTTCGATGATCTCCAGCGTGGTAGACTTACCGGCTCCATTCGGGCCCAACAGACCAAAGATCTCTCCCTCTTGTACGGCAAAGCTAATTCCATCTACAGCTACCAGCTCGCCGTAGCGTTTTACCAGCTTGTTGACCTCAATGATATTTGATCTCATTTTGTACGAATATAAGTTTCCAGTTCTTCCATCATCAATTTGCTCCCTACAAAAAAAGGACAACGCTCATGCAGCGAGGCCGGAACGATATCCAAGGTTCTGATCGTTCCATTCGTGGCCTTGCCACCGGCTACACCAACAATAAAGGCGAAAGGATTGCACTCATAAAGCAGACGCAATTTTCCCTCGGGCTTGCTTTGGGTGCCTGGATACATAAAAATGCCCCCCTTGATCAAATTACGATGCACATCGGCCACCATACTGCCGACATAACGCTGCCGTAAGGGACCGCCCTCTTCTTTGGCTTTTTGCTGACAAGCCGTAATGTATGACCGCACCCCCTCATCGAATTCAAAAAAACTACCATGATTGACCGAATAGATCTTTCCCTTTTCGGGGCAACGAATATCGGGATGACTAAGTGTCCACTCTCCAATGGAAGGATCAAGCGTAAAGCCATTTACACCCCTACGCGTAGCATAGACCAACATAGTAGATGAACCATACACCACATATCCTGCCGCAACCTGGTTGCTGCCAGGCTGTAAAAAATCTTGTTGCGTTACGACCGTACCCACGGGGGTAACCCGCCGATAAATACCAAAAATAGTTCCGATAGAAACATTCACATCGATATTTCCGCTTCCATCTAGCGGATCGAACAAACAGACATATTTAGAATGAATACTTTTCTCGTCTTCAAAGGCCACGAAATCATCCAGCTCTTCGCTGGCAATACCGGCACAACTGATTCCGTGTTGCAATACCTTAATGAACTGATCGTTGGCAAATATATCGAGCTTCTTAACTTTTTCTCCCTGCACGTTTACCGTGCCTGCATCGCCTAAGATATCGACCAATCCGGCCTTATTGACCTCTACATTGACGCGCTTAGCCGCTAGTCCAATGTTACGCAGCAGGTTGGAGAGTTCGCCGGTAGCATGCGGAAAGTCGCGCAACTGCTGTATCGTGAATTCATCGAGGGTTTGAACCTTTCTATTGATGGACATGCTGTATTATTTTGAATCGATAGTTAGCGTTTGTAAGATTTTCTTGGCCACGGGCTTTTTTGCGAGTAAGGCAGGCGACCAGGTCGGCATGGTCTCTAATTTTTCGATCAGTTGACGATGCAGCTCATCGGCACCAGCAATTCCCTTTATCACTCTAAAATTTACCGCGGCACCATCTGTATCCACCACGAATTCGATTTGTATGAATGCTCTTTTTGTAGTCTCAGGAAGATAGGAAGCTACAGCACGACCCGTCCGATCTAGAAATTGGGTAAAGGCCTCGCTGCCGCCCGGGAACCGAGGCCACTGATCGACATACTCTGGTATAGAAGCGATTTGCCGGACCTTTCGAGGGGGAACCACCTTGGTGGCACTGACGCCTCTTTGATCGAGTGTGGAGATTGGCGCAGCAGACCCGGCTTTAAAAGATGGGGTACCCTTATCCGTGTTGACATGATAGCGCCCATCGTCCGTGATCATGACAATCGGCAAGCGGTGGTATCGTTCAAAACAATCATAGGCCCCTTTCAACTGGTCTGAAAAATCCTTCAACACAGGGTCATCCTTGGTTAGTTCGTTCAAATAGGCCGCACTCTTGGGTATATCAAATCGACAGGGAAAAATATGGACAGGAATATAATGCTGGCCCTGGTCTCGTGCATAGGCCGCTAGTACGTACAACTCATCGATCTGCTGATCGGTGATAGGAATACATCCCACGGTAACACAACTGCCATGAATATAGATCTCCCCACCGGGCTTGATAGAATCACTCAACACCTTGTCGCTGGCATTGGGATAGTTTAGTCCCAGCGAGAGATAATAATTACTAGTAGGATTGAACTCGTTGATGTAATAAAATCCTTCGGGCACCTGAAAATCGCCCTGCATTCGCTTGGGGCCCAGCGAACCGGCCAAGGCACAGACAGGGTAGGTTTTGAACAAACGGAAAGAATCTGCAGCACGTTGCTTGACCCACACCTCGAGTTGACTATCGAATTTAAAAGATCGTATATACAAGTAACGGGCAGGCCAATCAAGCTTTTTTGCGGCAAACTGCTTTTGAAGCGTATCCGTCTTGCGGGCCATCGCCTCTTGAGGACGAACATAGGTTCGCTGGTAATCGATAAAGGAATAATAGGTAGTCCCCCCTTTGGAGACACCATATCCGGTTTGTGACCAAGCGGAAAGCGGTAGAAAAAAGAGTAAACACAGCCAACCCATCCATCTTGCTACAGTAAAAGCGCTTCTGGCGGGTAATAAATGCATATGATTTTTTATGCGAGATACAGGTGAAAGGGTTCGATCGTGTCAGATATTTCCTCGGGCTTCTTGTTCTCTTTCGATCGCCTCAAACAGGGCTTTGAAGTTACCTTTTCCAAAACTCTTGGCCCCTTTTCGCTGAATGATCTCAAAAAACAAAGTAGGGCGATCTTCGACCGGCTTAGAAAAAAGTTGTAAAAGATATCCCTCGTTATCGCGATCCACTAGAATACCTAACTCACGCAGCGGCGCCAGATCCTCATCAATAGCACCTACCCGATCAATCAGATCATCATAGTAAGTAGTGGGCACTTTCAGGAACGTGACACCCCGGCTCATCAATGCACGAACAGTCTTAACAATATCGTTGGTAGCAAGTGCCACATGCTGGCATCCCTCCCCCTTATAAAACTCCAGAAACTCCTCGACCTGGCTTTTTCGTTTTCCCTCGGCGGGTTCATTGATGGGAAATTTTACGAACCCATTTCCACTGCTCATGACCTTGCTCATCAAGGCAGAATATTCGGTGGAAATATCCTCATCGTCGAATGTGAGAATGTTTTTAAAACCCATAACCTCTTCGTAGAACTTTACCCAGGGATTCATCTGGTTCCACCCAACGTTTCCCACGCAATGATCGACATAGAGCAGCCCACAATCTGTTGGCGCAAAATCGGGGTTGGACCAGGCGCGATAGCCGGGCATGAATACTCCGGTATAATTTTTTCGTTCAATAAATAGATGAACGGTATCTCCATACGTATGAATGCCACTCATGACAAGTTCTCCAGCCTCATCGGTTAAACGGGTAGGCTCCAGATAGCTTTTAGCCCCGCGGCTTGTAGTCTCTTGCCAGGCTTTAGTGGCATCATTAACTCGAAGTGAGAGCGCCTTAACTCCATCGCCGTGGAGGTGCACATGTTCAGCAATAGGGTGTTCCGGGCGAAGCGCAGTCGTTAAAACGAACGTGAGCTTATGTTGGCGGACGGCATAGCTGGCGCGGTCTTTGACACCCGTTTCAGGACCCGCATAAGCTAAGGCCTGAAAACCAAAGGCACTCATGTAGTAATGAGCCGCCTGCTTGGCATTGCCCACATAAAATTCAACGTAATCTGTTCCTTCCAGCGGAAGAAAATCAGGCGCTGCAGCTTGGCTGGCAGAAGAAGAAGCGGTGGCAGGAGCATTCATATTACAAAAATAAAGAAAATTAACCGCGTTGATCAAGGCGATGCGTTCATAGCGGTTATCTTTGCCTCATGCTAAAAGTGGGTATTTTGGGAGGAGGACAGTTGGGCCGAATGCTCCTGCAAGCGGCCAGCAATTACCCTGTAGAGACCGCTGTTTTGGAAAATGATCCAGATTGTCCGGCCGCCCCCTTCTGCCATCACTTTACCAAAGGAGATATTCGAAATTTTAATGACGTCTATTCCTTTGGTCGAACACTGGACCGACTCACCATTGAAATAGAGGATGTCAATATTGAAGCCCTAGAAAAACTGGCCCAGGAAGGCGTGGTCGTGATCCCCGATCCAAGAGTTCTTCGTCTTATAAAAAATAAGGTCCTTCAAAAAAAATATTATCAGGAGCACCGAATCCCTACGGCTGCATTTTTGATCACCCAATCGAGAGCCGAGCTAAAGGAACATATTTCGTTTCTTCCCGCTGTTCATAAGATCGGAGAAGGAGGTTACGATGGAAAGGGGGTCCAGATCATCAGTGATGCCAGCGCTATCGAAAAGGGTTTCGATGCCCCTTCGGTGTTGGAAAAAAGGGTTCAGATCAAAAAAGAACTGGCGGTGATGGTAGCCATCGATCAAAATGGAGAAACGGCGGTGTATCCTACAGTAGAGATGTGCTTTGATCCCTTGCTTAATCTACTCGATTATCAACTTTGCCCAGCTCAGATCGATGAGGCCACTACCCTTCGCGCATCAACGATCGCCCTGCAGGTTGTAAAAGGATTTCAATCGCCAGGTCTATTTGCGGTAGAGATGTTCTTAGATCAAAACAACGAGCTTTTTGTCAATGAAACGGCCCCCCGGGTCCACAATAGCGGTCACCATAGCATCGAAGCCATCGCCTCTTCACAATTCGATATGTTGTGGCGGATCTTGTTATCCCTTCCTTTAGGATCCACACACTTGATCAGTCCCTCGGTCATGATCAATTTAGTGGGGACCGGTCCTTCCGGACAAACCTGCTACCACGGAATTACCGATGCGGCTTCCACCCCCGGACTCTTTATTCATCAGTATGGCAAAAAAATAAGCAAACCCGGGCGCAAGATGGGCCATATGACATTACTAGGACCTGATTCCAACGAGCTGATAAAACAGGTTCCGTTCTTGAAAAGCCAGGTTTCTGTCTGCGGCAAAATCAAAAGCTAACCAAGATTTTATCGTCAAATTTCCAAGGTCATTTTGGCCTAACAACGCTATCTTTATTAGCCAATTTGCTTTCATGAGAAAAAATCTTTCAATCGGGGCACTTGCCCTACTTCTTTTTGCCGGTTTGGGATGCGGCGAATCTGATAAAAAAGCGCCTGTGTCGATGGGGCCCGGCGATAAAAATAAAGCCACTAATGTAGATCTCTTTATTGTTGAACCCATTTCTTTTGCCGAGACCATCGAAGTGCCCGGAACGGTGGTAGCCAGCGAATCGGTAGAGATCCATCCCGAGGTAGCCGGCCGGATCGTACAACTTCCCATTATAGAAGGAAAATACGTAGAAAAAGGAAGCTTACTGGCCAAACTAAATGATGCTGACCTGGTGGCCCAACTGAATAAATTAGAAATTCAATTACAGCTTGCTCAGCAAACGGAAAAAAGACAATCGCAGCTGCTCAAGATCCAAGGTATCAGCCAGCAGGACTATGATATTAGTCTTTTACAAGTCAATAGTCTTAAAGCCGATATTGGCATTATCAAAACAAGCATTGAAAAAACGGAGATCAGGGCTCCTTTCAGTGGAAAGTTAGGACTTCGTAACATCAGCAATGGAGCCTATGTCAATCCTGCTTCGATAATCGCTGTTATTAGCCAGACCGATCAACTTAAGCTGGATTTTTCTATCCCCGAAAAATATATCGGCAAAATAAAGAACGGGCAACTTGTTCACTTCCGCTTCGAAGGCAGTACGGATTCTCTTAGAGCCCGCGTTGTTGCCACAGAGTCAAAAGTAACCGAGGATAGCCGCAGTCTTTTAGTGCGCGCCCAAGTAGAGACCAAAAATACCGCCTTGCTTCCCGGCAGTTTTGCTAAAGTCAGTATTGGATTCGATCCAGACGAAAAGGCGATCTTGATCCCCACGCAAGCCATCTTATCACAGGCACGCGGTAAAAAAGTAATTCTTTTCAAGGGCGGAACGGCCGTATTCACCGATGTGAAGACGGGGTTGCGCACCCCCGACAGAGTACAGATCATCGAAGGGCTGTCGGTCGGCGATTCGGTAGTAACGACCGGACTGCTTAGCATCAGACCCGATGCCCCTATTTCCATTGGTAAAATACTGAATCCGACACCATGAATCTGGCAGAG
>JBIIHS010000221.1:0-2785 GCA_044235515.1 Chitinophagaceae bacterium
AAAAATAGCTCCGCAAAGTGGATTATCACCAAAAAATCAGATCGCCTGGTGATTGAACGGCTGCAACACCATTTCACTGACGACCCCGCTGACAGGCTGCTGGCAGAGGAACCAAATGGCGCGAGCGGCTTCTTCTGCCTGTATCATCTTATCGCGTTGCACCCGCAAGTCGATCGTATCCCAAAAGGGAGAGTCCACTCCGCCCATAAAAATATTAGTGATCCGAATCTCAGTACGTTTTAGTTCCTCGCGTATGCTTTGCATCATTCCAACTAACCCATATTTGCTGGCAGAATATGCAGCGGCTCCGGCCATGGGAACTTTTCCTAGTACGCCAGGTATGTTAATAATGAGACCTTTTTTTACCTCCTTCATGGCGGGTAAAAAAGTTTTGACCAATAAAAATGGAGCCACCAGGTTCGACTGAAGACTTTGCAAGAGATCCGTTTCCGAAAGTTGCTCAATGGGTCTGATGATGCCTATACCAGAAGCATTGATCAGGATGTCAATTCCGGGGAAGACAGCAAAATAACGCTGTCCTAGGGCACTCACTTGGGTTGGATCGGAAAGATCGGCACTGAATACCTGAGCAGGGGGCAAATGAAGCTCGGCCGCTAACGCATTTAATTTTTCAGGATTACGCCCCGTTAAAAAAAGACGAGCACCGCCAGCGGCTAACAATCTGGCCGTTTGGGAGCCAATACCACCGGTAGCCCCGGTCACCAAGATCTGCTTTCCTTTAATGGATTCCATAGAAAGATTTGTAATAAAACAATTACATCGTTCAATTGTTTACCAGAGTCTTGACTATGTCTGCCATTACCCTAATTTTTCCGCATCAACTTTTTGAACGGCATCCTGCCCTGCAAAAAGATCGACCGGTCTGGCTACTAGAGGAGCCCCTTTTTTTTACACAAGTGCCTTTTCATCGTCAAAAGCTCGTTTTGCACCGGGCTTCGATGAAAGCCTATGCAGAAGGACTTACCCAAAAAGGATACCAAGTCCACTACGTAGAGACAAGGGAGAAAAAAGCAGATCTGCGCGAATTGATCAGGTGGCTTAAAACAAAGAAGACCAGCGCTATTCACTATGCGGATAGCACCGATCATTTTATAGAGCGTCGCCTCCAGCAAGCAACCTCGTCGCTCGGACTCGAACTTATCTGCTACCCGACTCCTTATTTTTTAAATCAGCTAAAGGATGTAAAGGAATACTTTGATAAGCGAAAAACATATTTTCAGACCGACTTTTACATACAGCAGCGAAAGAATAGAAAATGGCTGTTGAAAAATGATAAGGACCCCGTAGGCGATCAATGGACCTTCGACGCAGATAATCGTAAACCCTACCCCAAGAATAAAAAAACACCGGCTCCCTTTGCTTTCAAATCAAGTGCATTTGTCAAAGAGGCCCTTGGATATGTAGAGAACCATTTCCCTAGCCATCCCGGATCAACTACTGCGTTTGCGTATCCGGTAACCCGACAAGAGGCGCTGCATCAACTCGACCTCTTTCTTACGCAGCGCTTTGCTGAGTTTGGTCCCTACGAAGATGCCATGCAAGAAAAAGAAGTGTGGCTACACCATTCGGTACTTTCTCCGGCCCTCAATATCGGATTGCTCACCCCACAAGAAGTGATGGACAAGGCCACCCAGTACGCGCTGGCGCACAAAATACCCCTGGCCTCGCTTGAGGGCTTTGGCAGACAGATCATGGGCTGGAGAGAATTTATTCGCATCGTCTACGAGCGAGAGGGCGTACGGCAGCGCACCAAGAACTACTGGAAATTCACACGCAAGATCCCTCGCTCCTTTTGGGAGGGCAACACCGGGATAAGACCCATAGATATCGTAATCGAGCGATTGAATAAATATGCTTACTCGCACCATATTGAGAGATTGATGGTGCTGGGAAACTTTATGCTTCTTTGTGAGTTTGATCCCGAGCAGGTCTATGAATGGTTCATGGTCTTTTTTATTGACAGTTACGATTGGGTGATGGTTCCCAATGTTTATGGAATGACCCAATTTGCAGACGGCGGCATCATGACGACCAAGCCCTATATCAGCGGAAGCAATTACCTACTCAAAATGGGGGATTGGGATAAAAAAACAACCCTCACGCTTCCCAATAAAGAAACCGTTAGCTGGACCGCCGTCTGGGACGGTCTCTTTTGGCGATTTATGCACACCCATCGCAGCTTTTTCTCCAAGAATCCCAGACTGGGCATGCTCCTAAAGACCTGGGACAAAATGGATTCGGAAAAGAGATCGACTCATCTTCGGCTGGCTACCAACTTCTTAGACTTGCTCGACGCGGGGAAATAACCCTTCTTACGCAAGCAAACAAGCACCTTGACTCAACTAATTTGACGATAGATTGTTCAATTACATTACAATGACTTTCCCCACCGACATATCTTCCATCTGGAGTAGAATCGACCAGATCGACCCCATAGCTTACGGGCAAACCCGAAACTACTTGCATGGCGATGTCACTTACTTATCTCCTTACATCTCACGCGGAGTAATCTCCACCCGTCAAATAGCAGCTACTGTGCTTTCAAAAGGATACAAACCCGCGCAGATCCAACGCTTCTTACAAGAATTGGCCTGGAGAGAATATTTTCAACGCGTCTGGCAGCATTTAGGTGATGATCTGTTCGATGACATTCGCGTCAATAGAACCTCCTTACATTCCGCTGCACTTCCCTCGGCTATTGCGCAGGCCCGTACCGGCATTGAAGCCATCGACCAAGGTATTGAAAGTCTTTACCAAATCGGCT
>JBIIHS010000222.1:0-2772 GCA_044235515.1 Chitinophagaceae bacterium
CCGGTAACATCTTTGCCAGTTATGTCATTAAGGGAGAATTAAAGGCCGCCACCGTAAAAAGCGGTATTGAATACATGGCCTGGCTCACTGAGTGGTACCGTGCTAACTCTTCCGGAAAAGGTGTTGGCTTTTTTCAGATCGGGGGCGGTATCGCCGGCGATTTTCCGATCTGTGTGGTGCCCATGATGTATCAAGACCTGGAGTGGCATGATGTTCCCTTCTGGAGTTATTTCTGTCAGATCAGCGATTCTACCACCTCTTATGGATCTTACTCAGGGGCGGTTCCCAACGAAAAGATCACATGGGGGAAACTTGATATTCATACCCCGAAGTTCATCGTTGAAAGCGATGCGACTATCGTGGCGCCATTGATCTTTGCCTGGGTGCTGGGCTGGTAATATCAATCCAGCGTAGCTCGCCCCTTTTCCCTTAGCGGCTTGGAGGCATTCCCAAGGGCATGTCCCTTTTTAGCATGGCCTCTCTATTGGCCATTTCCCATGCGGTATAAAATACCAATTGTGTACGCTTGGCCAACAGGGGATAATTGATCTTGTCAGGGGTATCCGTGGGTTTGTGATAATCGGCATGCACACCATTGAAATAAAAAATGATGGGGACTCCCTTAGCGGCAAAATTGTAGTGATCGCTGCGATAATAGAATCGATTCGGATCTTTTGGATCGTTGTATTTGCCATCCAATTTCATCTTTAGGTATGTATTGTTTACCTGTTGCGTAATCGGGGCCAGGTCGGAGCTTAATTTATCGTCTCCGATGGTGTATACATAATTGACGGAGTCTTTATCGGTAAGGTAATCGGTGCCGATCCGACCGATCATATCAATATTCAGGTCAACCGATGTTTTCTCCAATGGAAAAATTGGGTTCTCTGCATAATACTGACTACCCCATAATCCCTTCTCCTCTCCACTTACCGGCATCAGTACGATCGTACGACGAGGGCCGGCCCCTGCTTTCTTGGCAGCAGTAAATGCTTCGGCCAACTCCAAAATGCCTGTGGTCCCGCTTCCATCATCATCAGCGCCGTAGTAGATGGTGCCATCGTTTCGTTTGCCCACATGGTCGTAGTGCGCTGTAATAAAAACATATTCATCTTTTTTATCCGTACCCTCAATGAGACCGATTACATTCGATACGGGAGCGGTGATGGTCTGTTTACCATAGCTAATCGAGGTAAGACTCTTATAGGGCTTATGGGTAAAGGAATTCGATTTTATTTTTTGAATAAGGGACGCTGCCTCCGTATTGAGTAATGTGGCAGCCGCCTTGGCCGATACATAAAACCCAAACAAAGGCTGTGTGGCTTTGAATCCGTTCAAACTCCAGTTACTGGTAACCGCCTGGGCCCTGCGAGGAAAGTTACTGTGAATGATCAGCAGTCCTGCCGCCCCTCTGCTCAGGGCCGCATTTAATTTGCCATTCATCGAGGCAGGAGAAGAAAATCCTCCTACGCTGGGTTTATATCCTTCGGGCATTCCATCCATGATCAAGACTAGTTTTCCGGTAACGGGCAAGTCTTTATAATCGTTACGCAGGTCGCCATCACTGATACCAAATCCGGCAAAGACGATCTCTGAGAACCGCATGGCGGCACTATAATTTCCGGGTAGGGGTTGAAAATCTTCGTTCAATCCATAGGCCACTCCATTGATCTCGAGCGAGGCCGCCGTCATGGAATCTTTATACAGGACATACGGTTGCCGATAACTTCCGTTGTTGCCAGGCGTCAATCCTAATTTGCGAAAATGATCTTCGATATAATTGGCCGCTTTTTCTAACCCGGGAGAAGGGGTATCTCTACCTTCCATTTCGGGGCCGGCCAGTGTATACAAATGTTTTTGCATGTCTTCTGCCGTAATCGTAGCCGCGGCCTGTAGGGCCGCTTTATCTTTTTTCTGGGCAAAGAGTATGGCAGGAGTAAGCACGATCAAAATGAAAAAGATCTTTTTCATAATATCAAAATTTGATTGAAGATAAAAAATGTAGAGGGCTCAGCAGCCGGATATTTTATTGACACGGTTCTGATGTCTTCCGCCTTCAAAAGGAGTGGCTATAAAATCCAGCACCATTTTTTGCGCTAATTCTTCAGAAACAAAACGAGCGGGTAAACAAATAATATTGGCATTGTTGTGAGCGCGGGCCAGTTGGGCTAATTCCGACTCCCAACAAAGAGCGGCTCGGATGTTGGGCTCTTTATTGGCGGTAATGGCAACACCGTTTCCGCTACCACAGATCAGGATTCCAAAGGCAGCCTCGCCAGCCGCTACTTGTCGGGCCACGGGGCGGGCCATATCGGGGTAGTCTACCGAATCGGTGCTGTAGGCGCCATGGTCTTTTATAGTCCAGCCCTGTTCACGAAGCAGGGAACTGATCTTTTCTTTGTAGGCGAACCCGGCATGGTCGCATCCAATGGCAACGGGCAGGGTACGATCAAATTGCGTAGACATAATAAGTGTTAATTAACTCCATTGTTGTTCCTCTCGGGCGCGTCGCTTATCGATACGGGCGGTAATGATAATGCTGGCCTCGAAGAGCAAATAGAGCGGTATGGTAACAATTGTTAAACTAAACGGATCGGTAGAGGGGGTAATGATGGCTGCCGCGATCAAAATGATGACAAACGCGTGGCGGCGGTACTGGCGTAAGTAGCGGGCCGATAAAATACCGAGACGGGCCAGCAAGCTCATCAATAAAGGCATCTGAAAGAGTAAGCCGATACCCGCGGTGGTATAGATCAGGTTCTCCAGATAGTC
>JBIIHS010000223.1:0-2770 GCA_044235515.1 Chitinophagaceae bacterium
AAATCATTCCCAGTACGGTTAAGCCCTTACGCGCTACCTCTTCGCGAATAGCATCGGTGGCGACATTAAGATCGGTTACTAACCGCGTGGTATCTATACGCTGGGGACGATATAACCCCAGATCATATTTTGCTGCTAATACCTTTTTTACTTTACTGTCAATATCGACTTGTTGCAAACGTCCTTCTTGAAGCGCCGTTTTTATGGCAGCGATCGACTCGGACACACTGGCCGGAAGACAAAGCATGTCGTTACCGGCTATGATCGCCTCTACCGAAATGGTGCCGCCTGGAAAGTATTTGGCAACGCCCTTCATCTCGAGGGCATCGGTAAAACTGAGCCCGTTGTATTGCAATTTATTTCGAAGTAATTCGGTTACATTGTTACGAGAAATAGAAGTGGCCCGCTTGGCCGTGGTATCAATGGCCGGTATGGCCAAGTGCGCGATCATCACACTCCCGACCCCCGCCGCAAAAAGCGCTCTGAATGGAACTAATTCCATAGAATCGAGTTGTGTCATCGATTTATTGATAACAGGCAGGTCGTAATGAGAATCGACAGCCACATCACCATGCCCGGGAAAATGTTTGGCGCAGGCCATAATACCTGCATCCTGCATCCCCTTCATGTAGGCCACGCCCCATCGACTTACCTTATCGCGGTCTTCGCCGAAAGATCGAAATCCAATTACAGGATTATCAGGATTATTATTGACATCGACCACAGGGGCATAATTGACATGCACCCCAATTCGCTTGCATTGTTCACCAACGGCTACTCCCATTCGATAGACCAGCCCCTCGTCCTGTAAGGCCCCCAATGTTAGTTGATAGGGAAAGCGGGTAACACTATCCAGCCGCATCCCCAAACCCCATTCGCCATCGATAGTAACCATCAAGGGAGTGCGAGCCAATTGCTGATAACGGTTGGTAAGTTGCGCCTGCCGGACGGGTCCGCCCTGAAAAAAACAGAGTGCCCCTACATTATAATCGACAATATCTCGCTCTACTTTGGCAATATGCTCAGGCCCCAAATTAGAATGCGCCCTTATGACCATTAATTGAGCAATCTGTTGGTCTTGGGTCAGACTGTTAAATACACTATCGACCCATTGCTGTCGAGATGATTGAGGAAGCGGTTGCGCCTCTATTGTTCGCCAAGAGAAGGAAACGAATAGGAAAAAGGCCAAAAGTATTCGCATGAAAAATAGTTTACAAGATCCAGTATTAAAAATACTCCTTTTCGGCAATACCCTTACTGCCAAGTGAATAGTGATCGTCCTACTAAATAGCAATCCAAATTAAACCCACTATCCCATAAAAAAGCGGGCTGTTCGCCCAAGGGATAGGGGGCAATATCGTATTTTTGAAAGCTTAATCGGTCTACACCCCTTGATCACCATTTTACCTGACCATATTGCTAATCAGATCGCTGCCGGAGAGGTAATTCAGCGTCCGGCCAGTGCGGTCAAGGAACTACTGGAAAATGCCGTAGATGCCGGAGCCACCTTTATACAGTTGATCGTAAACGATGCCGGTAAATCACTGGTGCAAGTAGTCGATAACGGAAGAGGGATGAATGAGGCCGATGCCAGACTTTGCTTCGGAAGACATGCTACCTCCAAGATCAGTCGTATCGAAGATCTTTTTTGTATTCAGACCATGGGCTTTCGTGGGGAGGCCCTGGCCTCGATAGCGGCAGTGGCCCAAGTGGAGTTGCGAACCCGAACGGCAGAAAACGAGTTAGGCTTTTACGTAGAGGTAGAAAACAGCCAGCTGATCAAAACCGAACCCATTGCTGCACCTGTAGGTACCAGTGTGGCCATGAAAAATCTTTTTTTCAATGTGCCGGCCCGCCGCAATTTTTTAAAGAGTCATGCGGCTGAGATGCGCCATATTATCGATGAGTTTACAAGAGTGGCGCTGGCCTTTCCTTCCGTTGCCTTTAGTTTGCATGCCAACCATCAACAACTCTTTCAGCTCGATAGTGGCACGCTCAAACAACGTATTGTGCAGTTGATGGGCGCTTCTTACGAATCGAGATTGGTTACCGTTAAGGAAGAGACCGATTACCTGACTATCCGCGGTTTTGTCGGTAAGCCCGATACGGCTCGCAAGACGCGCGGAGAACAATACTTCTTTGTCAACAATCGCTTTATCAAAAGTTCCTACTTGCATCATGCTATTATGAATGCCTTTCAAGGGATGTTGGCACCTGATCATTTTCCACTCTATGTTCTTTTTATCGATCTGGACCCGCAGCAGATCGATATCAATGTACACCCCACGAAGCAAGAAATTAAATTTGAGGACGAGAAGATCGTTTATGCATTTGTTCAAGCAGCGGTAAAACATGCCTTGGCGCAATTTAGTATAATGCCCACCCTTGACTTTGATCTGGACGCCAACATACAGCAATTATCATCGATACAACAACCGTTTACAGAGGAAAAAAAATCGGCTGCCACTGACAGTGCACTATTCAGAAGTTTTACCCAGAAGAACCAGGCACACCTGATACAACCCAGTGGCTTTAGATCCTATCGCTCTGAATGGGAGGCTCAGGAACCGGAGTCGACCCCCTCAAATCCCCTCTTGAGCCTGGCAGCGACCGAACCCGTGCAAAACGTAATTGGGCTACTCAACACATATATAGTATACCCTCATCATGAGGGTCTGTGGCTGATAGACCAGCAACGGGCACACGAAAGAATCCTCTACGAACAACTTCAGCAAAGCAGTGCCGAAAAACCGGTGGCCACGCAACGATC
>JBIIHS010000224.1:0-2767 GCA_044235515.1 Chitinophagaceae bacterium
CCCGATCTGGAGCCGAGGTGCTGCCGTCAAAGTACACATAGGAAATACCCAGCTCGTCTAGTTTGGCGCGAATCAACGAAAGCATTCCTAAAAACTGAGAGAATACCAGCGCCTTGTGCGAACTAATGCCCTCGCTTAGCTCTCTAGATAACTCATCGAGCTTAATGGAATGATTGGGGAATTTATCTTGCTCATTCAAAATAGCTGGGGAATCGCAGATTTGTCGAAGCTTCATTAACCCCTGAAGGATAGTAAGTTGTGACTTTTGAATTCCCTGTGTCTCAATTGACCCAAGTATTTGATTTCTAAAATCATTACGATAGGCATCGTAAATACTGCGTTGTTCTTCTTCCATCTCACAGAATAGAACAACCTCTTGCTTTTCGGGCAAGTCCTTGGCCACTTGCTCCTTGGTGCGGCGTAAAATAAAGGGATAGAGTAGTTTTCGCAAATGCTCCTTGCGGTCTTGCTCACCCAACTTATCGATAGGGATTGCGAACTCTTGTCGAAAGAATTCAACCGAGCCAAGCATACCCGGATTTAAGAAATTCATTTGCGCGTAAATATCGAAGGTGTTATTCTGCAACGGAGTTCCGCTCATGCAAAGACGGTGACGGGCTTGTAACAACGTGGCAGCCTTTGTCACTTTACTCGAGGGATTTTTGATGGCCTGCGACTCATCCAGAACAGCATAGTCGAGCGCAAGTGTACTCAGTAACTTGATATCACTTCGTAAGGTGCCATACGTAGTAATGGTAATATCGTGATCGTCCAGCTCCTCTTTTTTTCGAGTACGTGCCGGCCCATGATGGATCCGAAAACTGAGCGTGGGCGTAAACTTCTTGATCTCGTTCTCCCAATTGTAGATGAGTGTGGTGGGGCAAACCACCAGGGCCTTTAATTTTCCTTCGGTACGTTTATAGTATTCCAAAAAAGAAAGCGCCTGTACGGTCTTTCCCAATCCCATATCATCGGCAAGTATGCCACCCCAATTGATACCACGCAAGTAGTTGAGCCATTGGTAACCGGCTACTTGATAGGGGCGCAAGACCTTACTTAACGGGCCGGTCAGTTCGATCGATTCGATCTTATCGAACTGACGAAGTTGCTCATATTTTTCTTCGAGCTGTAACTCCAGATCTTCGTCTTGCTTATTAGCATATAGCTCGTCCACTACCCCCAAATGATAGCGGGAAAGCTTTAAGCTATCAGTCTTGCCTTCTCCTACTCTGAACAATAAGGCATATTTCTTTAGCCACTCATCGGGGAGCACGCCTAATGTACCATCACCCAACTGCACAAAGGGCTGTTTATTGGCTAAGGCATTCTTTACATCGGCCACCGTTACCTGTTGATCACCAAATACAATGTTCACCTTGGCGTCGAACCAATCGGTATGGCTGCTAATAAAGATGCGCGTCTGAGGCTTGGCGGTATTGAACCGATACTGCTTTAGGTGTTCAAATCCGAATACGGGTGTCTTGGCTTCCTTCATCGCGTCAATAAAAAGGAAGAACCAATTATTGCGCAATACATCTGAGCCCTTCAAGGCCAGGGTGCCGTCTTCTTTATTATATACAAATCCGGAATGAAGGCTTTGCAACTTTTGTAAAAAAGCTTCTTCCTTTTCGGTTTGCCGCTTTATGATCAAGATACCGTTTCCTTGCGGCACCAGTACCCTGGGCCCATCGCTGAAACCGGCTTCGTATCCCTGGTAAACAAAACGGGGAGTAAACAAGAGGTAATCTCCCTTTTCACGCAGCAAGACCCTTGGCTCGGGAGCGGTTTGGGAGATCTCTGTAGTAAGCGATTTGTCAAATTGAACCGAATAACTTTTTGAGAGGGGTAATATTCTTTCTTGCAGAGCTTGCTGCCATTCTCCAGGCTGAATAAGCAACTTACCCGAAGACTTGAATTGCTCGATCAGCAAGATGGTTTCTTTGTTCTTCCAGCAAAAACCCTGATGATTATAAAAATAGAGCAAAGGCGTAGTGGCTTCATTATCGGTCAGGTCTAGTTCGGCAATACCGGCCTTTACTTTGCACTGCAAGGTGTACTGGCTATTCTTTTTTACCTGAAACACCGGAACAGCTTCGGTGGTCTGTAATTGAATCGGGCGTAAATGAGCTGTCTTAAAAGACTTCCCTTCTGGCAACATATACACGATGGCCTGTTGGCCGAACTCCTGAAACAAACGATGTAGTTTCGGCTGCAGATATTCGGTGATCAAGTCCTTGGTCTCTTCCGGCAGATCATCGGCTTCGTCCTGCAAGATGTTTTCCCAAATACCCGAGAAAGGAGAATTCCGATTCACGTATTTATTGATCTCCGCATCCTGCAATTTTCGTATCACTTGTAAAAGCGAAGCATCTTCGGCACTAAACGTATCGGTATTGACAAAACGAGTGATATCGAGTTTTTCTACCGGTCCGATCAGACTATCGTTTTGCTCATTGGGTTCGCCAATGACCGCGTCTACTGAAAATCGAGGGAACGACTTTTTATTGAAATTAAAGACCAGGCCCAACCGTTGTGAAGGCGTCGATATGTCGGGCAACAAAGGCGTCTCAGCTATCTCGGTGATCTTTTCTGGAAAGGAGCGAAGGGCCGGACGAGTGGTGGGTGCTACTACGGCCACGCGCTTGATAGAGGCATCGAGCACCCGCAAAAAGGGCTTTCCCTCTTTGTAAGCAAACTCGAATTTACCCTTCAGGTCATCTTTCAACGAATACCCGTAGGCTTCTAGCAGCTTATTTTTCTCCTTGTC
>JBIIHS010000225.1:0-2758 GCA_044235515.1 Chitinophagaceae bacterium
AACTCGGCATGCCACTGAAAATGCTTTGCAAAACGGAAGGTCTTAAGCGCTTGTAATTGAAGAACATTAAAAACAGAGCTCGTCTGCTGTGGCTTCTGGTAATCGATTAGATAGCTGTAATTATTGATCAAAAAATAATCCCCTCGTAAGGTAATTCCAAGTGCGCTCCAATCGATAACCGAAAAGAATTGAGTGTAATTCTCTTTTTTAAACGCCAATGCTGTTGATTCCAGGAAAAAACTGCTACGAGCATCAAAGATAAAAGAAGGGGTACGATTCAACTGAAGCGCCCCAACCTGTAAAGAGCCCTTTCCCTTAGCCAACATGCGCTGGAGCTGCACCGCCAACCGGTAATTACCGCTATGCTCCCCTGCCAAAAAAAGTTGCGCTCCTACTTCCAGGTCCCACTTTTTATTACGCGTCAGATTTCGATATAAGAACTGTCCCACGGTATTGAAAAAAGAGAGATTCGTTTTAGTCGTCTGACCTTCTACCCATTGTAATTCAAGTCCAAGCTTAATGAACTGCTGTAGGTTTTTCGCATCTGGAAACTGGTATAACGAAAAGCTATTGGACAGGGTCTTCCAGTCATCGCGAAGGTCCAGCGAATCGAAGCGGGTGGGCAACCCCGCATAGAATTGCTGATAATAATCGAACTGTGGATTCTTGTCGAAGAAATGATATGCGGACCGATCGTAGCGAAGCTGGTGCTCTAGTCGCAAGCGGGGAAAAAATAAAGGAATAACGGTTGAATCTGTTACTAAAGAATCCTTCTTACCCAGATCGTATTGTTGCCTCCACAAAAACTGTGTTTGACGGTAACGGATGCCGGTACTGATCGTATTGCTGAAAAAATTGGCCGAAAAGGTAGAGGCCCCACCCAACCAAACGGGAATATTGAACCGGTCGCTATAGATCGGATCATCGAGAATCTGCGTCGTATCGATGATCCCCCCATTTTCTTCTGACTGCAGACGGTTGCCCAGCATGTAGGTCCAAATATGGTAGCGCAGATTCTTCGATTGATAGCGGCTGCTGAATAAATAGTTGTTATGGTTGGTGCGTTGGTGCTGAAAGATACCCGGAGAGTTGACCAGACGGTATTGAAACAAAAAATTCCAGTTGGGCTTGATATTTTGCGTGTGTAGCAAACTGATCAATTGTTCCACCCGGCTTCCCAACTGGTAATTGATCTCAGAATAAGGACGGGTGGTCTGAAAAAATCGCAATTCCTCCTCTTTCCAACGATATAGGTCATAGGCATGCAGTCCGGGATCAAATCCCACCATGGCTGGCGCAGAGAACAGCAAAGAACGAGAGGCGCTGCCGAGGTTACCCAGGTGAATGGTAGTAGGTTTTATGGGAAAACGCTTGGTAAAATCAGATACGGAAGAGTCTAGCTTATAGGGACCCCAGCGATCGAGAAGGCGATAGAAAATAGTAATAGAATCTTCGTTTTTATCACGTCGCTTGAGACTATCGGTGCCCTCCCCGCGCATCATGGATGACATTCCCTGCCTGCCATTTCCCATTCCCCCTACCCCGCCAAGATTCACCGGCATATTTCCTCTACTAGGCAAGGGCTGCGCCCTTGGATCTTGGGCAAACGCTTGAGTAGCCAAAAAGCATACTAAAAGGGGCAGGTATTTTCGAAGCAGTAACAAAGTAAATGGGCAGCGTTTTTGAAGATGACGCAAATTTAACGGCTACAATCGAAAGGTAAGGTTAAAACAAGCTCTTCCGCAAAGTCGTGTCTTGCCATAGTGTTTCTATCCTGATCAAACGCCCTTGCACCTTTACATAATTCGACACAAGCCGCAGCCCGTGGCTGTAATCGGTATACCAACTTGCGTGCCCCTGGTAAAAAGGCTGAATGGGCTTTCCACCGGGTTGATGCCAGCCATAGATCCCCACACGGTTAGCCCTTACCGAATCGCCCTTGGTATTGACAAAAACAATATCCTTTTTGATACCGGCTATCAACCCTTTTTGTTGTTTTCGCTGTCCCTCAATAATCAAGTGGTGTTGCCACATAACCGGCGTGCTGTCGCGGTAGGCATACAGAGGAACAGGCATTAATTTTACCGAAGCCTGCTGGTAAATGCGATCGACCAATTGTGGCGTAGGAGCAAAACAGTCCAACATAGACAAAACAGTGGCCGCCCCCGTAGCGGTCAGACTGACCCTGGCCCAATCTCCGCTGTTACCAACACTCAGGTAATCGGGTGAAACAAAAAAAACAACCTTTATTCGTTGCTTTCCGGAGCTAATGACTACGGGCACCCGAACAAACTTTCTTAAATATAATGGGATCGAACCCTCCCTTACTTGTTGGATGATAAAAGAATCACGGGCAGCCCAGCCCATGGCCGCTGCCTGGCGATAAAAAGCAGCACCTCCCAGTGCGGCTTCTGAGTTTTTTACAACCGATAAGCGCGTTGTTTGACAAGCGCTCATCATCAACAAAAAGCAACCCAGTACGATCCTGATCATTGTCGAATGTAGGGCCTTGTCCTCACATTTCATAAATGGCGTTTTGCCTTATCTTTGCGAAAATTTTTGCTATGAATCTGCACGAATACCAGGCTAAAGAATTACTCAAAAAATATAATGTCCCTGTGCAAGAGGGTTGTGCCTGCGCATCGGTAGAAGAGGCTCGCGTGGCATACGAAAAGATCAAATCGAGTTTTGGTAGTCCATTTGCGGTAGTCAAGGCGCAAATTCATGCAGGGGGCCGAGGCAAGGGCACCATTAAAGA
>JBIIHS010000226.1:0-2750 GCA_044235515.1 Chitinophagaceae bacterium
CTCAATGGAGCGCTTAGCAGCAATGGACTTACCGCCAACGCTTCTTACCATATCCCCCTTGATCGGGAGGGTTACCAAAGTTTGGGTATTGGACTGAGTGGCACGTATGGCAAACGAAATTTCAATTTCAGCAACATGGCCTCGGCCAGCCAATTTACCAGTGGCGGTTTTAACTTGGCCTTGCCCAGTGGAGAAATAGCCATGGAAAATATGAAGCCTCATTTCTCTGTCGGCGCTGGTGTATTGTATTGCAATAGCAAGCCCGAAGAGGGATCTTTTTTTGAGATCGGAGTGGGTGCTTATCATTTGAATCGGCCACTGCAGACTATTTTATACGAGGGAAGTTCGGTCATTCCCATGCGGGTGTCTGCGCACACGTTTTTACAGCGTTATGTGGGCTCCGATCTGTTGCTCGACGGAAGACTGTTATATCAATTACAAGCTGGTTCGGATTATTTACTTGGTGGCATTGCGCTTAGCAAATTACTGGAAGAAGATCCCCAAGGATCTCTCATTGGTCTGGGCTGTTGGTACAGGACCGGGGACGCTATTGCACCCTATTTGTTCGGAGAGTTCAACTCGCTGCGTATTGGCTTTACGTACGATATACAATTAAATGATATACGCAAACCAACGGCTCCGGTGACTACTATAGAATTTTCCTTACAATATCGATTGCGATCAAAATGATGCGTCCTGTAACCATATTACGGTATTTGCGCAATTGCGGCCTAAGTGGGGTGTTCTGTCTATTGGCCGGTACCTTACTGGCACAGGATCCTCATTTTTCGCAGTTCTACTCTTCTCCTATGACCTTGAATCCGGCTATGACCGGAGTATTTGCCGGGGAGACTCGTATGGCCATGACCTATCGCAATCAGTGGCGAACCGTTAGCACTCCTTTTACGACGGCTACTGTTGCCTGCGATTTTCAATTGCTCAATGATCGTATCGGAGATGATATATTGGGCATCGGATTTATGGGGATGATCGATCAGTCGAACAATCAGGGATTGAAAGCCAATTTTGTTTCTTTTTCTGCGGCCTATAATAAAAGTATCGACCAAGAAGGCTTGCATAAAATAGGGGTTGGATTTCAAACCTCTTGGACCACCAAGAAAGTTGATTATGGAAGATTTGTATTCTCTAGACAGTTCACCCCTTTTGGCTTCGATCCCAGTGCTCCCAATGGAGAACCGCTGGCCGGCTTTACACTCAACTATCTCGATGTGGCCGCTGGTTTTCTATACTCGGGTATGAATAATGCACAGGTACAGTGGTACCTGGGTGGGTCATACTATCATTTGAATCGGCCTAATGAAGCCATTAGTACCGAACAAAACAGACTCTCGCCTCGCTTATCGGTTCATAGTGGATTTAATTTTCCCTTTGCAGAGCGCAACCGTCTTTATCTGAGCGCCTTGTATATGAACTCCATGCTTACAGAAGAAGTGCTCTTTGGTACGGTATTTGAATCGTTGATCCCCAATATTGAGTACGAGACCAGTTTGTATGCAGGCGTTTATTACAGAGTAAATGATGCTATCATTCCCTATTTCGGGTTTGGTACTCCTAAAATGCAGCTGGGTATTTCATACGATCTCAATATCTCCTCACTGAAAACAGCGACACAGAGCCGGGGTGGTTTTGAAATATCATTGCAAACTAACCTAAGCCGAGATCCGGAGCGAAACAAGATTCCGCGGTGTTATAATAAATTTTAAGTCTGGATGCCCAATATTTTACGATATAAGACCTCTCTACTTGCTGTATGGCTGGGTATCTTCTCTATGTTGGGTGTAGTGCAAGCCCAATCACTGCCGAATCCTTCTATTTCTATTACACATTTTGATAACTCCGCCAGCTATGCCCCCGGGTCGAGCATTTCGATTCATGTATTTACTGACGGAAATTATCCACTAACCAATTCTTTTGAGTTAGTCCTTTCAGATGGTAGCGGTAATTTTACCGGCGCCTCTCCAGTAATTGGTACCCGATCCGATTTCTTTACACCGATCATGGTCGGTACCATTCCAGCGAATACTACTGCGGGTACTGGTTACCGATTGAAGGTTCGGGCTGTCCTGGGTGCTGCCGGTGCGGCACCGGAGGTTACCTCTGCAGCGTTTACCATTAGTTCTGGTACTGCCCCGCCCGCTTTAACACTCAATCTTACTTGGCTTCAAAGTTCATATGATGGGTTCATTAACTGTCCCACCGCCGATCAGTTTTCATTTGGATTTTTACAGCAAGGCGATAATTCACAGACCGGCTCCGACTATTTTATTGATATAGCCAACTATAGCAGTAATGTTAGCTTGTATCTTTTTACAGCAACCATTTATGATGTAAGTGGAGCTCAGCCGGTTGCTACTGATTGTCCTATCAGCAATGCAGGTAGATTTCAAATTCCAAGCGGGCTTTCTACCGGGTACTATATAGTAAAGTTGACGATAAAGCATCGGGCTACACAATTATATGCTACCAAGTCTTTTGTTTTTCTTTTTAATACGGGTAATACAGGACTTTCTAATCTTTCGGGTGAGAATATTTGTATAGGTTCTGAGGTTAGATTTACGGTTGACAATGCAGCCATAGCCAAAAATTATCCGGGCTCTAAGTATCGTATCAATTATGGAAATGGCGATCCGGTGGAGGAGTTTACACATTATAGGATGTATAACACCCCACTGATCACTAAAATATTTAATACCCCTACTTGTGAGAGTGTTAATTCGGTAACTAATCCT
>JBIIHS010000227.1:0-2743 GCA_044235515.1 Chitinophagaceae bacterium
GCAAGGATAGAAAAGAGGAATTTCGCATCACTTCGACGCAAGGTCGTTATAGAGTTGTAAATAGTCTGTTAAATCTCCCTCAGGTAGAAAAGGAATGGTTTTTTTCCCTTTTACCTTACTGAATTCTTCGGATAATTTCTTATCGATCTTGGCCGCCCCAAACGTAATGGCATCTGCATAACTGGCCGCTCCTCTGAACAAAGCAAGATTAGTTCCTTCTTTGTAAAGTTCTAAGTCTTTATCCTTTAAAGTAGCATGAATGAGGGCTTTTTTGATAAACCCTGACCCTAGCTTCTCTTTAAAGGTATTTTCGCCAATGGTGTAGATGATCTTACTATGTGCAAAAACGGGTTCCTTCCGATATAAGGTCTTTAAGTAGGCCGGAATCAGAGAGGTCATCCATCCACTGCAATGGATTATATCGGGGGGCCATCCAAATTTTTTCACCGTTTCGAGCGCACCTTTACAAAAGAAAACAGTCCTTAGGTCATTATCGTCAAACCATTTCTCATTTTCGTCATGAAAGACGAACTTGCGACGAAACAGTTCTTCATTATCTAAAAAGTAAACCTGTAGACGGGCACTGGGCAAAGAGGCGACTTTAATTTGCAGCGGCATGTCATCGTTATCCACCGATACATTGATGCCGGACAAACGAACAACCTCGTGCAAACGATGTCTTCTTTCGTTGATGATCCCGAAACGAGGCATGATACAACGGACCTCAAAATTGTTTTCGTTTGCCTTGATAGCCAGCTTGTTGACGATCTCCGAGAACTCAGTGAGCTCCAAATAAGGAGACATTTCGTTGGCAATGAACAGGATACGCTTTTTAGGAGCCATAAGGGCTGCAAAGTTAACAAATTAAGGGCATCTATGCAATTTAACCGTTCAAATGTCTAAACGTCTCATTACCATATTACAATACATGTTTTTTTTAGGGCTGGGGCTCTTTTTCGCCTGGCTTTCTTTAAAAAATGTGGATCAAACCGATCGCTTGCAGATCCAAAAATCGTTAGCCGAGTCCAGGCGATGGCTGATCGCCCCGGTCTTTCTGATGCTGGTCTTTAGCCATTATCTACGAGCCCTTCGCTGGAGATTATTATTGGAACCCCTTGGTCATCATCCCGGGATCATGAATACCTTTTTTGCCGTGCTGATCGGCTATTTGGTGAATCTGGGTGTTCCCCGCTTGGGAGAGGTGGCTAAATGCACCCTGCTTGCACGTTACGAAAAAGTACCAGCCGAGCAGCTGATCGGCACAATCATTACAGAGCGCATAATTGATGCCTTAACCCTATTGCTGGTATTTGCATTAACCATCGGCTTACAACCCGGTTTATACTACCAATTGCTGGATACATTTTTTCCAACTTCCCCATCACAGACAAGCTCCTCCCTCTCTTGGTTGCCTTTACTGATCGTATCTGGGATCGCTGGATCCTTTATTATTTACTGGTTCGCGATCAAAAAAAGAACATTACAAGAGCTGAAGAAAGCGGCCAAGATAATCCTACAACGCTTTTACGCCGGTATCGCTTCCATTGGGGCGCTAAAAAGACGCTTTCTTTTTATCACGCTGACCCTGTGCATCTGGTCGCTTTACTTGCTGGCTGGATATATTGGATTTTTTGCTTTTGCAGAGACCGCCAGGTATGGACTTCAGGAGGCACTGACTATCTTATCGGCTGGCAGCGTTGGAATGATCGCCTCTCCGGGTGGCATTGGCGCTTATGCCTATTTAATAGAGCGCTCTATGCAACTTTACGGACTCGACCATGGCATTGCCCTTGCCTTTGGCTGGTTACTCTGGCTGGCGCAAACAGGTGTCACCCTGATAACCGGTGTGTTGAGTTTTATCCTGTTACCCTGGTTCAATAAAAAGAAAGACCCACAGCCCGAATAGGGCTTACTTGTTATCGAACGAAATCAAATAACTTTACAAACTCAATTTCAAACCCATGAGTTTCTCAAATTGGATTCCCTCTACCGGATCTTCTCCCGCTATTTGCACAGGCACCCAATGGATACCGGGTACGGGGACTTTGATGCCCTCCTACTCTCCTGTTGACGGGAAAAAAATTGGCGAGTTGAACAGCACCTCCAAAAGTGAATACGAGGTTGTTATCGAAAAAGCACAAAAGGCTTTTTTACACTGGAGAAAAATGCCGGCTCCACAACGGGGCGAAGTGGTCAGACAAATGGGAGAGGCTTTTCGCACACATAAGGCTGCCCTGGGTCAACTGGTATCGTACGAAATGGGAAAAAGTTTGCAAGAAGGCCTTGGTGAAGTACAAGAGATGATCGATATCTGTGATTTTGCCGTGGGATTGTCCAGGCAGCTCTATGGGCTCACCATGCACAGCGAAAGACCTGGTCATCGCATGTACGAGCAGTATCACCCGCTGGGAATAGTGGGAATTATCTCTGCCTTTAATTTTCCAACTGCGGTTTGGAGCTGGAATGCCATGATCGCCTTGGTCTGTGGCAATGTTTGTGTTTGGAAGCCTTCGGAAAAAACTCCTTTTTGCGCCATTGCCTGTCATCATATTATAGCCTCTGTTCTTGAAAAGAATTCCGTACCCGAAGGCGTTTGTAATTTGGTGGTTGGCGGCCGCGAGGTGGGTGAATGGCTGGCAGCCGACGTACGAATTCCATTGATCTCCGCTACGGGTTCTACGGCTATGGGGAAAAAAGTTGCCGCTGTAGTCGGACAACGACTAGGAAGAACGCTTCTGGAGCT
>JBIIHS010000049.1:0-9109 GCA_044235515.1 Chitinophagaceae bacterium
GCCACAAACTTCATGGTCTCGGGATTAGGCGTCATCTCGGTATAGATACTAACGATAGGATTTCCGGTCTTGATCATAACTCACACATTGGTATACAAAAATAACCAAAATCGGGGGAAAGGGTTCGGTCAGGCGGTAAAGCGTCCCGTTTTTTTGAGCACTCGTATCAGGAGGTATACTCCCGTCAACGCACCTACCAGCGCATATAAAATGGTTGACGATGCTACGGAAGAGCCAGCCAGCCATTCGGGGTACCGCAATGCTGGCAAGGGGGCGAATAGCAGCAGACAAATCCCCAAGAGCCAAATAAATTGGGTGGTATGTTCTTTCAAGATCCAGCGTTTCCAATTGAATTCCATGCTCCTTAGGGTGGCTGATAGTCCATTGAGCGAAGGCCACCAGCGATTTACTTCTTTGCAATAGCGATCAAATCCTTCCCCGAATTTTTTTCGAAGAAAATCTTCTTCTGCCAGTACAATGGCCTGGTAAATGAACAAGAACAGGGGCATCATGAACGCCACATAAAAAAGAGAATTGGCCAACACGCCCACCCCTAGCAACATTAATATATTACCCACGTACAGCGGATTGCGACAATGCCTGAAAATTCCTTCCGTTACCAGCCCGTCTGCATAGGGCTTACCTTCTTTTCCGCCTCTTACAATATAGGCCAGTCCAATGGTGAGGCCTCTGATAGCTTGTCCGGTGCAGGTAATTAGCAAACCCAAGAAGATCGGCCACCTGTAATAATAAGGACCACAGCAGGCCTCGCTGAACAGCGAAAGAGAGGGAACGAAAAGGGCACCATAAAAAAGAATAAAGATCCAATTACGGTATTTGAAGAAGAAGTTTCCGATCGCGATCATAGCAGCTGTTTATCGTTTGACGGCAATGAGCCCAGCAAAATTGTACCACTTAAAAAACACTTCGCAAGAGGTAAAGCCCTGGTCGCGCAGCAGCGAAATATTCTCACTTAGCTTATAGGGCACCAATACATTTTCGAGGGCTTCTCTTTTTTGGGAGATCTCTAATTCGCTGTATTGATTTCTTCTTTTGTAATTGTAATAGTAGTTGATGTAGTCGCGATTAAAATTACTTTCTTCGGCCAAGATCTTCTCGACCAAGATCAAGACGCCGCCGGGGTTGAGGCCTTTACAAATATCCTGTATTAACTTTTCGCGGTAAATGGGCCGAACGAATTGCAGGGTCAGACAAAGCACCACCACCGAGGCGTTATGAACGGCCACGCCCTGACTCAGATCGACACAACGCAGTTCATAGGGGCGACCAAATTTTATTTCATCGAATTTGGTCTTGCACTTGTCGAGCATTTCTTGTGAATCGTCGAGACCAATAAAGCGAATGGATTTTTCTACCAGCGTATCCATTCCGATCATGGTCGTGCCGGTAGAACAGCCCAGGTCGTATACAAAACTCCCCTCGCGAGCATGGTCTGCGGCCAGTTCAGCCATCATGCGCTGGATCTCGCCATAGAAGGGGACCGAGCGATTGACCATGTCGTCAAATACGCTGGCTACATTGGCGCCAAACTTAAAGTCGCTGACTTTTTCGATCTCGTCACGGAACACCTGGTCTTTACCCATACGGTTGAATTATAGGCAAAGTAACTAAATTGTTCAGTCTTATTCGGGTTGTTGTCCCCATTTCTCGGGAGAACGCCACAGCGCCGAGAGTAATAGCTCTCGCATAAAGAAAAACTCTTTGGGAAGTTTATCGTATACCTGTTCGAATAATTCTTCGTGTCCGAGTAATTCTTTTTTACCCTGTTCGCGGTCGATGATCATGACCCTGTCAAAATCTTCTTTGGTAAAATTCTCCATTCCCCTCCAGTCCATGTCTCCATAGCGGGGGCGCCAACCCAAGGGACTTTCGACGGCCGATACCTGTCCTCGAATACGGCCTACGATCCATTTGAGCACTCGCATATTCTGTCCATAACCGGGCCAGAGGAATTGACCATTCTCGTCTTTTCTGAACCAGTTGACACTAAAGATCCGTGGCGCATTCCGAAGGTCGCGTCCAAATTGCAACCAGTGATTCACATAGTCTCCAATATGATAGCCCATAAAGGGTAGCATGGCAAAGGGATCTCGTCTTACTTTTCCAACTTCTCCAAAAGCGGCGGCTGTCATTTCGCTTCCCATGGTGGTAGCTAAATACACACCAAAATTCCAGTTGAAACTTTGGTAGACAAGTGGTACTCCCGTGCTTCTTCTTCCGCCAAAAATAAAACCAGAGAGGGGGACTCCTTCGGGATTGTCCCAATCGGGATCGATGGCCGGATTTTGGGAGGCCGGTGCACAAAAGCGGGAATTGGGATGTGCAGCCGGTTTACCAGAAGAGGGATTCCACGGCTTGCCGGTCCAATCAGTAAGTCCTTCGGGCACTTCTTTGGTAAGCCCTTCCCACCATACATCCTTATCAGGAGTAACGGCCACATTGGTAAAAATGGTATTGGCCTTGATGGTCTCCATGGCATTGGGATTGGTGTGATAGTTGGTGCCAGGAGCAACTCCAAAATAACCCGCCTCGGGGTTGATGGCGTGCAATCCTCCTTTCTTACCCTTGTGTATCCAGGCGATATCGTCTCCTACTGTGGTTACTTTCCAATCATCGAATTCTTTGGGCGGAATCAACATGGCGAAATTGGTCTTGCCACAGGCACTGGGGAAAGCAGCTGCTAGGTAATTCTTTTGTTGATCGGGCGATGTAACCCCCAAGATCAACATGTGTTCTGCGAGCCAACCTTCTTCTCTACCCATTACAGAGGCAATGCGCAGGGCGAAGCATTTTTTTCCCATCAGGGCATTTCCCCCATAACCACTTCCATAGGAAATGATCAGTCGTTCCTCAGGAAAATGAGAGATATATTTTACATCGGGATTACAAGGCCAGGTACTGTCTTTTTTATTTCCTTCTAAGGGAGCGCCTACTGTATGCAGGCATTTTACATAACTCTTTTTTTGTAAGTAAGGTAATACGTCCGACCCCATGCGTGTCATAATGCGCATGTTGACCACAGCATACTCCGAATCGGTTAGCTGTACACCATAACGGGAATAGGCCGATCCGATCGGACCCATACAAAATGGGATCACATATAGTGTGCGCCCCTTCATGCTACCTTGTAAGAGATCATTGAGTTTATTTTTCATCTCTACAGGGTGCATCCAGTTATTGGTGGGGCCGGCATCTTCTTTTCGCAGGCTGCAAATAAAGGTTCGGTCTTCGACACGGGCCACATCGCTGGGATCACTGAAGCAGGCGAAACTATTGGGTCTTTTCTCGGGGTTCAAGCGAATAAAGGTTCCCTTTTTTTCGAGCAGGGAACAGAGATTATCATACTCTTCTTGACTGCCATCACACCAGTGAACGGCACTGGCCTCGCAGTGAGCGGCCATTTGCTTGACCCAGGTATCCAGTTCGGTGCGGGCTTTGGCTGTTTCGGTAACGAGAAAATTCTGTTGTTTGGGCATAGCATCGATTTTTGAGCAGGCCACCGGATGTGGCCAAAGAAAGGGGCAAAGGTAAACGATCTAATTTAAACTAACGATCGTTCAGTAGGTTGGCAGAACGAATTTTTTCCTCTTTTGCTTGTTTTTCAATCGCTTACTCTAAATGCCAGTACTGATCGGCCCCCCAAAAAAGCCAAACAGTTTTATATTTGTACAAATAATTGAACCATGCCCATCCGCTTATTTCTGATCGTTTTGCTTGGCGCCTTTTCACTGAGCGCCTGTGTGAGCAGCAAGAAATTCAAAACCGCCCAGCAAGACTACTCTAAACTGCAAGAGCGTTACAAATTGCTGGAGACCGAGAACAACGACTGTGGCGAAGAAAAAAGGATCTTGCTCAAGCAAAAAGAAATGTTGGAAAGGGAGAAGGCCTTGTTGACTGCACGGATCAAAGAATTACAAGAGCAAGTAACTTATGTTAAGGATAATAATAACCAAACCCTGAAACAACTAGAGAGTCTGTCTGTCATCTCTACGCAGCAAGCCGAGAGCATCAAAAAGTCGATGGAAAATCTGGGGATCAAGGATGCTTACATTCAGAATATTCAGCAGCAGATGTCGTACAAGGACTCATTGAATATGGCCCTGGTGATCAACCTGAAGGGGGCTATCGGAAATTTAGCCGACGAGGATATTAATATCAAGGTTGACAAGGGAGTTGTCTATGTAGACATCTCGGATAAGCTTCTATTCAAAAGCGGGAGCTATGATATTACGGAGAGAGCTAAAGAGGTGCTGGGCAAAGTAGCCCTGGTGCTCAAGAATCAACCTGAGCTGGAATTTATGGTCGAAGGACATACCGACGGAGTGCCCTATGCCGGTTCGGGTGTGATCAGTGATAATTGGGACTTGAGCGCAATGCGCGCTACCACCGTAGTTCGTTTATTGCAAAAAAAGTACGGACTCGATCCGGCCCGCATGGTGGCGGCCGGTCGTGGAGAGTATCGTCCCGTTGCTGATAATACTACCAAAGAAGGTCGTGCTGCGAATCGCCGCACACGCATAGTTGTGTTGCCGCAACTTGATCAGTTCTATAAATTGCTCGAGAAACAATAGGGGCCCCTAGGCTGTAGTTTTCAATTGATCTCTTCGAAGATGCCGGTCTCTTTGTTCTTGCGTACCCGGCCCGCTGCGAACCAACGCCCGTTCATGGCTATATAAACACCCGTAGGCAGCGTTTGTGCAAAAGCCAGCGCGCTTCCTATATTGAATAAGCCATCAGAGCTTCCGAATTTGATCGGGATCATGGCACCGGTCAGCACGATCGTTTTATCGGGAACTTTAGTCGCCAGCAGCGCGGCGGTTTGCGCCATTGTATCGGTTCCGTGGGTAATGACGATCTGTTTTTCGGAGCATTGGTTACAGTGATCTACGATAGTGGATCTGTTTTCATCGGTCATCTCCAAACTATCTACCATCATCAAGGTCTGAACCGCTACATCCACGTTGCATCGGCCCAGCGAAAGCAGATCGGGCATATGGGTATCCTTAAAAAAAAGCTGTCCGGTAAGCTCGTTGTATTCTTTATCGAAGGTGCCACCGGTAATAAATATGCGGACCGCCATTTTCGAAAATTTATGTGAAGGTAATGCAGGGGCCATTATTACGATCTGTAACTTCGTAAAACAAAAGGCCCCTCCGTAGAAACGGAAGGGCTCTAACGATTGCTTGCCATATGAAAATCTTGCGCTAAGAACGCGAGAGAAAAGGTCGAATTGATTCGCAGCCACAAATGTAGCGTCCAGTAAGTGGCTTCGGTAAACGAAAAGTCCTTTACAATCGCATGCCTAACAGCAGGATAAATTGCTAAAACCCTTATCAGTAAAGGGTTTCAGCCCATTTACACTATGATGTCCAACCGCACAACCGATATATTGTTTTTACTGATCAAGTCGCTTGAGAAGGCCGAGAAAAGGCATTTTAAGCTCTACATAACCCGAAATTCGGGAAAGGCCGATCTTAAGATCGTAAAACTCTTCGATGCCATTGAGCGCAGCACGGATTATGATGAAAAGCTCTTGCTCAAAAAAATACCCGGACTGACCAAATCGAGACTGGCCAATTTAAAGACCCATCTTTACAAAGAGATCTTGTCTAGTTTGCGCCTGCTCAAAAGTGCAGACAGTATTGATTTGCAACTGACCGAGCTATTCGACTTTGCCCATATTCTCTATAAGAAGGGCTTGTTCTTGCAGAGTCTCCGCTATATCGAAAAAGCCAAAGAGACGGCCAAGACCCATCATAAGTACAATATCATTTCTCCGCTTTTATCACTAGAAAAGAGGATCGAGAGTCTTCATATTACCCGCCACGTTCAGTATCGTGCCGAAACATTGGCCGACGAGGTAAATAGTGTCAATCTTCATATTGACCGGGTGGGACGATTATCGAATCTCTCCTTGCAGCTTTTCAGTTGGTTCGTACAAAACGGGCATGCCCGTAACGAGGCGGACGAGCAAGGCGTAAAGCAGTTTTTCCACGCAAACCTTCCGGTCGATGCCTGGCAGCTCGACGGGTTCTATGAGCAGCTTTATTTGTATCAAAGTATTACCTGGTACGCCTTTATCCGCCAAGATTTTATTCAGTATTACCGATACAGCCAACGCTGGGTAGATCTTTTTACCCAACAGCCGTCCATGGTGCGTGTAGAGACGGGGCACTACATAAAGGGCATACATCAATTGCTCAATGCGCATTTTGTTTTGCGTAATCATCGTGGTTTCAGTAAAACGATCCGGCTATTCGAGTCGGTAGTTACCCTAGACCGGGTTCGCCAAAATGATAATTTCCGGATCCAAAGCTTTATATACCTGAGTACGGCGCGAATCAACCAGCATTTTATGATCGGTAATTTCAAGGAGGGGACCAAGCGCATCCCGGACATGAAAAAAGAGCTGCATCAGTACGATCTGTTCATCGATAGTCATCATGGCCTAGTACTTCAATATAAATTTGCGATGCTCTACTTTGGCAGTGGAGAGTATGGACGTTGTATCGATCATTTACAGCCCATCATTCACAGCACTACGCATCTTCGCTACGATCTGCAGTGCTATGCCCGGCTGCTTCATTTGATCGCACACTACGAACTTGGTAACGATATGTTGATGGAATCATTGACCAAGTCGGTATACCGGTTTATGTCTAAGCTGCAAAATTTTACCATGGTCGAAGAGGCCATGCTTCGCTTCTTGCGCCGGTCCATTACGCTCTCTCCGCGGCAATTGGTTCCGGCCCTTACCGAATTGTTAGATCAGATCAAACACCTCGAAACAAATCGGTTCCAGGCACGTGCCTTTGCCTACCTGGATGTTATTTCGTGGCTTGAGGCTAAGTTATCCGGCCAAACCCTCGAGAAGGTAATTCGTGAAAAGTATTTGGGAAGCCGTCATCGCTAAGCGGTTGCACTACTCGTATCCCGGTTTCGTTTGATAATGGGCGAGGGACCAGTGAACCATTTTGTAAAGTAATCCACAATTTTATTCGAGCTGTTTTTTCCGTGTAACTTGCAACCATGCAGGATTATCTCAGTGGGCTTAATGACAGACAACGCGAGGCCGTACTTCATCACAATGGACCTTTATTGGTCGTAGCCGGCGCCGGTAGCGGTAAAACCAAAGTACTTACCACTCGCATCATTCATCTGATGGCGGCGCACCAAGTAGATGCATTCAATATTCTGGCGCTCACCTTTACTAACAAGGCGGCCCGCGAAATGAAAGAACGCGTGGAGCGGATTTTAGGGAATGGAGAGGCTCGCAATCTTTATATCGGAACCTTTCACTCGGTGTTCGCTCGCATCCTTCGCTTCGAAGCTGAGAAGATCGGCTATCCCAGACATTTTACGATCTACGATACGGACGATAGTAAAAGTGTACTCAAGGCCGTTATCAACGATCTCAATCTTGATGATAAGCATTATAAGCCTAATGTTGTTTACAATCGGATCTCGAGCGCCAAGAACGCGCTGATCGGGCCTGCGGCCTATCGCAGTGATTATGCCATTCAGCAAGAGGATATTCGATCTGGCCGTCCGGCCTTATCGCAGATCTATGAAAATTATGTGCAACGCTGTTTTCGCAATGGGGCCATGGATTTTGATGATCTGCTCTTGAAGTTTTACCATTTGCTAAGCACCGTCCCGGAATGCCTTTCTCGTTATCAACATAAGTTCCGGTATATCTTGATAGATGAATATCAAGATACCAATCCGGCGCAGTACGAGATCATCAAACTACTCGGGGCCATGCATGAGAATGTCTGTGTGGTTGGAGACGATGCACAAAGTATCTATAGTTTCAGAGGGGCCACCATCGAGAATATCTTACAGTTTCAGCGCGATTACGATCAGGTAAAAACGGTCAAACTCGAGCAAAATTATCGCAGTACCAGTCAGATCTTGGCCGTAGCCAATCAGGTGATCAGTCATAATAAAGGGCAGATCGAAAAAGTATTATTCACCGACAATCCGCCCGGTGAAAAAATTCAACTGGTGCGAACCCTTACTGATAATGACGAAGGAAAGTTCGTGGCCGACTCCATTCAGGAGTTAAAGTTGCGGCATCATTACGCGCATCGCGATTTTGCGATTTTGTATCGGACCAATGCCCAGAGCCGTGCTTTCGAGGAGGCGCTTCGCAGAATGGGCATTCCCTATACCATCTATGGTGGCATTAGTTTTTACCAACGAAAGGAAGTAAAAGATCTGGTAGCGTACCTGCGCCTGATCGTAAATCCCCACGATGAGGAGGCACTCAAGAGGATTATCAATTATCCCGTTCGGGGCATTGGCAAGACCTCGCTTGATAAGTTACTGCTGACCGCCAATGAGAAAAATTGTTCTTCGTGGACCATCTTGCAAGAGGCTCGTCAATACGGCTTTCGGACGGGGACACTTACCATATTGGAGGAGTTTGTAACAATGATCAAGAGTTTCGCCAGTATGCTCGAAAAATCGAATGCATATGATGTGGCTTTCTATGTTGGCAAGCAAACGGGTCTGGTCAAAGAGTTGTTTAACGACAAGAGCACCGAGGGCATTCAGCGATACGAGAACATTCAGGAATTGCTGAACTCTATCAAAGAATGGACGGAAAGCCCGGATAATGAGGATGGCGAATTGGTCGATAAAAGTTTGGGCGCGTATTTACAGCAGATCACCTTGCTGACCGATGCCGATCAAAAAGATACGGATGCCGATACGGTTAAGTTGATGACTATTCATGCTGCCAAAGGGCTTGAGTTCTCTTGTGTATTTGCCGCCGGACTCGAAGAAATGCTTTTCCCCAACGCGATGGCCATTAATACCAGGGAGGAATTAGAAGAAGAGCGCCGCCTTTTCTATGTGGTCATCACCCGTGCGAAAGAACGCTTGTGGGTCAGCTATGCCAACACGCGCTACCGTTTTGGCCAGTTGGTGCAAAACGAGCCCAGCCGATTTATAAAGGAGATCCCCGAGACACATCTCGATAAGCGATTTGCAGGAGGCAGTGCGGCCGGTTTATCGAGGGCAAATGGTGGAGGATCCTATTCTCGTGGGGCGGCGTATGGACGACCTGCGGCTTCCGACCAGA
>JBIIHS010000050.1:0-9079 GCA_044235515.1 Chitinophagaceae bacterium
GCCTTTACTCCCAATAAGGATAGTGCTAATGATGAATTTATTCCATTCTATATCAACATCAAGAGTCTGGAGAGTTTCCGCATCTTTAATCGTTGGGGAGTTAAGATCTTTGAGACAAACGATATGTCCAAGCATTGGGATGGAAAGATCAATGGCGTTAATGCACCGCTAGAAACCTATACATGGGTAGTAGAGTGTTATGACGTTAATGGCGTAAAGCTGGTTCGAAAAGGGATGGTAACCTTGATCCGATACTAAGCCGTTTTAATTAGAAGACTAGTAGACCTTGAAAAACATTTTTATTTCGGTATTGATCTGTGGCCTTTTAATCTTGACCAATCCGCTATTGGCCTGGAGTTCTCCCCTAGCACGACCTGCTTTCTTGGCCAGTGCTTCTGTGAGCAATTCAATTTTACGTAGCTCTTCTTTATCTGCTCCCTCTGTTTTTTACTCCGCATCTTATTCCGATTCTACGCATCCGCTTGTTCGCTTTTCATCTGCCTGGGCCGATCCGAAGTATGCAAGCTGTAATACCGCAGCGTCAGTTTCGTATTTGACCGAAAAGGAGAAGCAGGTTATTTATATACTGAATTTAGCGCGCGTTAATCCCTCTTTATTTCTTCGCACGGTGGTAAAGCAGTATCCATCCTATACCTCTGACCCGGATCTGCTTAGCTCCTCTTATTATCAAAGTTTTTTAGTGTTCTTAGAGAAACAAACGCCTGTGCCGCTCCTACGTCCCGAAAAGGTCTTATATGAGAGTGCCTATTGCCATGCCGTACAGAGTGGTAAAACAGGGTATGTTGGCCACGATAGAAGCTCCGCTGCCTGCAAACGAGTTGAGAAATTTAACGGTGAATGCTGTTTTTATGGGGTCGATGACCCATTAGAGATCGTGTTAGATCTTATGATCGATGAAGGAGTACCTTCGCTGGGGCATAGAAAGGCCCTCTTTACCCGCTATACCAAAGTGGGGGTTGCTATAGCGCCCCACAGTGGTTATGGGTGGAATGCGGTGTTGGATTTTTTATTTCAATAAGGTAATAGTTAAATTTACAACGTGAGGATCAAACTGTTCTTGCTGGTGCTGGGAATTTGTAGTCTGCCTTTATTCGCTGCTGCACAGACTGATACTACGTTCTGGTTTGCGGCCCCCGATCTGCAGCAAGCACACGGTGACCGCCCCGTTCTACTACGCCTCACAGCAGGGGCTACCGCCGCAACGGTAACGATCAGTCTTCCTGCCAATGCCGCCTTTACACCCCTTGTGGTTACGGTGCCGGCCAATAGCGCCCAATCGGTCGATCTTACTTCGTATATCGATCTGATCGAAAACTCGGTTGTCAATACGGTTAGTGATCGTGGTATCAAGGTAACATCCACGGCCATGATCTCTTGTTATTATGATATTGCCAATGGGCTAAACGGTGATATCTATGCCCTAAAGGGCGCCAACGCATTAGGCTTTAAGTTTACGCTTCCATTTCAGATGGTCTTTGATGGTTCGGGCTTGCCCAATTATACTTGTTCGTTCTCCATTGTGGCCACCGAGGATAATACGACCGTCACCATTACACCTAAAAGTGCACTGCTTTCTTATCCGGCCGGAGTGCCCTTTACCATTACACTCAATCGTGGACAAACCTATACTTGTCAGGCAGCCACTAATACCCCCGCTGCTCGTCCCGGGGGAACGATCGTTGTTGCCAATAAGCGCATCGCGATCTCCACTAAGGATGATTCCATTCGTTATCCGGGAGCAGGCTGTAGTGATACGGCAGGAGATCAGCTGATCCCTGATTGTAATGCCGGGACTTCGTTTATTATTCCCCGAGGCTATTTGAATGGACCGGATTACTATTATGTTTTTGCTATAAATAATAATACCAGTGTTTCGGTCAATGGCATCGCCGTAGCCACCCTTGCGGCCGGTAGCTTTTATACCGGCACCTTATCGGATCCTTCTTGTTCCATTCAAACTTCCAGTCCTGTTCATGTTTTTCATGTATCGGGTTTTGGTTGTGAAGTCGGCGGGGCTGTGATTCCCTCCATTGAAAATGAGGGATCCTCTTTTATTGGCGTTACAAGAGCTTCTTCCAATCCCTTTGGGTTGAACATTCTTTGCAGACCTGCCCATATTGGTGGTTTTTCTGTCAATGGACTTACCACTGTTTTGCAAGCCACCGATTTTTCTGCGGTTCCGGGCACCAATGGAAATTGGATGGTCGCCAGGATCCAGATCAACAACACGCTGGCTGGGGCCGGACAGAGTGTACGTGTTCAAAATGCCACCGGTAGATTTCATATGGGGATGATCCATGGCGATGTATCCAGTACAACCCGCTATGGCTATTTTTCTGATTTTGAAAAGATAAATATCGATTTAGCGCAATATGATACGCTTTATTGTAAGGGTAGTACTGTTACGCTGGCGGCCTCGTCGCCTGGCGCCTCGGATTTTCAGTGGACAGGGCCCAATGGGTTTACGGCCACGGGTCCCAATCTGCAGCTTGCTAATTTTCAAGAAAGCAATCAGGGATTTTATACCGTTAGTGCAGTTAGTGCTCGTTGTGGCTATATAGAGCGAAAGATCTGGGTAGGGATTCAGCTGCCTGCTGCTGATTTTACAGCACCTTCTCAGTGTATAAATGCCGGGCCGGTTTCTTTTAGCAGCAACTCTACCATCAATGAAGGGTCAATTACTTCTTTTAATTGGAAGTTCGGTACCGGAGCCGTGGGTAGTGGTCAACAGGTCAATTATCAGTATACAGCTGCCGGAACCTATTCTGTTACGTTGGTAGTTTCCTCTAACAAGCTTTGCCGCGATAGTATTCAAAAGGTCGTTACCATTTTACCATCCCCCTCCGGTGGTGTATTGACCCCTACCACTACCAATATTTGTGAGACTGGCACGATTTTACTAACGGCTACCGGAGGCGCCACGTACCAGTGGTTTTTGAACGCGGCTCCTCTTGCGGGAATAACGGCCGCTACTCTTACTGCCACACAGCCAGGCCTGTATACAGTGGAACTGATCTCTGCGCAAGGATGCAGGGCACCTGGTACTGGCTCCGCAACACTTACCGGGGTAGTCGGTCCGGGTTCAAATATTCGATACCGAACCATCAATGCTGTTCGCGATCAGCCCCAGACCCTTCAGGCCCGCTCCATTGGGGCTAGTTACTCTTGGTCACCCGCCATTGGGTTATCGGCTGCTAACATCGCCAATCCGGTATTTCGCGCTACCCAAGGACAAGAATATTTGATAACCATTCGGACCCCTGGAAATTGTGTATTGGTCGATACACAAACGGTCCGGATTTTTGCCAATGGAAATATTTATGTACCCACCGCCTTTACACCCAATGCTGATGGGTTGAACGATAAGCTGGAATTCTTTTCGATTGGTATTAAGCAATTCAATTTTCTGCGCATTTTTAATCGCTGGGGACAACTCGTCTTCGAGACTCGGTCCGATCAAGTATTTTGGGATGGACGATTCAATGGCATCTTACAAGCCACCGGTGTCTATGTGTGGTATGCCGAAGGGATCACCAACGACGATGTCAAGATCTTTCAAAAGGGATTAGTGACGCTGGTCAGGAAGTAGGCGACCTTATGATTTGTTTACTCTAAGATCTTTTCTAGGTAAAGGGGCTGTCCCTCTGTAGTCCAACCCTCTACCACAATCCGGTAGCGCTTGGTTCTGTCGTTATTAAAGAATCGGATCGGCATTTTGTTTGAGGTGTTATTCATAAAGAAGTTCGATTGCCAAAACAAGGTTATGCGTTGATCGGTCTTTTCCCTTAGAGGAGTGTCTAATTCGTAGTCAGGGATAGGAAACGATTTGATTGGGTCATACCCATAAAAGGAGACAGCATTACTTTTATTTTCTCGAAGTAACTCAGGTTTCTTAGTGTAAATGGCCAGGGCGCCCCCGGGACCCCCACCTTGTGCCGCGGCAAAGCTGCTAAATAATTTAACCAGGGCAATCTCAGCGGCAGGGATCGTCAGTAATATGTCTGCATCTACTTCGATCTCATTCAAGTAGATCGCCATGGGAGGATTACCCATACTACTGGCACTGGGTAGTTGACGATAGAAGATCCTGTATTTTGTAGGATCGTTTCTCATATCTTGCCCAATGCCAGGTGGCGATTGGGAATAATCGGGATCGACCACTTGCAAGCCAGGAACCCTGAACCGCAGGTATTCAAAAATATTGGCATAGGTATTTGCTTCATCGGTATTAACCAAGTCGATAGCGCGCTCTACAAAGGCATCAGTCTCGAAGGCCCCCGATGTGTATTGTTCTTGTAGTTTTTCCAATGGGGTCTTTACTCTTGTCTTGATCGTTACCTCTTCTAAGGTTAGCCCTTCCGCTTCTTGGACTATTTTATCATAGCGACGGATCATTTCGTTCACCTTTTCTGTCTCTAGCTGATCGGTGATTAGGGCAGGCTCCCATGGAGAGGGAGCTAAGACAACAAGGGGCTGTATTTTATTTTCTTCCAGTTTAATATCGATCGGCCTTGATTTTTTTTGCATTCTGTAATCGGCAAAGATCAATCGTGCCGGACCGAAGAATAGCAGAGAATCTATGATGAATCGTCCAGAAGCATCCGTCTCTGTAAACAAGATGTTGTTACGAACGCGAGCAGCGGAGAGTATGACGATCAATTTTGCTTGCGCAAGCGGTTGGCGGGTGCCTTGAAGGAATGCCTGTCCCTTTAGGGTGATATATCCCTTTTTTTCCGTTGTTACGGAGTTGCTTATTGAAGTGGAAAGTCGATCATCTTTTTTTTCTCGGTCCTTATTATTTCCCCTGGTCATCATCAACAGATCAAGCTCTACTGCAGCACTATCCTCGTTAGTGTTGAAATACCAGTCGGCCTCTTCCGTTTCGTTGTGTGCTTCGTAAGGCAGTAATGTTTTAGACAGGATCGAAGTATTTCGAAGATCAATTCCATCCATATCGGCGTCCGTTACCGCAACGGATATGGTCCCACGCAGAGAGTCTGGCCATTCTAAGATCCATTTATTTTTTGCTTTTGCGCCCAGCGAGAACGTATCGACACGAAGTGAAAGGGTCTTGTTGTATTCTTTATTATTTACAAATACGATTCGGCTGATCAATGGGTTTTCGAGGGAGTCCAAGACTGAAACGATAAGGCTGCCCGATGAGAGTGTTTTTGTTTGAAGAATACCTTGAACCGCATTGGGCGAAATTGAAAGGGCTTGCCGAAAGACCAGGCTCCCTTCTTTGGTGCCCACCAGCCAAGCTCCTCTCTTTGACCTCTCTTCTTGCTTTCTATTAAGTTCAAATAAAAAACCTTCGGGATGGTTGATAATAGATAAAGCGATCCCACTCGATCTTACAGCCGGTAGGAGTAAGCGTCTTATTTTTCCTTGTTCGCTCCATACGGCATAATAGTTTTCTCCCTTTACAGGCTCCAAGTAAAATTCCCCTCTGCCATAACGTCTCGTAGAGAAGGGTGTTATCGGTTGACCTCCTTCGTTCTGAATGGTGCCTGTCAATGATCGGAGGCGTCCTTGTCCATCTATTACTTTAAATGCGACAGTTGATCCTATGCCTGCAATGAGTTGTTCACTCTCCGGATAAAAATTTATACGTAGACTATCTTTTGCAGCTACAACTCTTGATTCAGTGCTTTGCTGTTCCCTTGGGTCCGGTAGCTTTCCTACTACATAAATTGATGCTTGAAAAGGCACTACGCTTGTTTGATCAGTATGGGCGCGGATCCTATACCAGCCTGTCTTACAATCAGCGGGCAATAAAAACTGTCCGCTGCTTACCCTCAATGCAATGGGAGTAAGCACACGAGACAATAGAGAGTCGTCTTTCCATAATTCGGCTTGTAGGGTAGAGCCTACCGGAGTATAATTATGGCTCTTTATGTAGGCATTAAACCAAATCGATTCACCACTTCCGTAGACGGAGCGGTCCAGGTGCAGGTGAATGGATGGCGGCTTTGTTTGGAAACCGGATACCGAAGTTGAATGCGAATTTAATTCAGGAATCCCCTGCGCATAAAGACTGGCGAGACCAGTCCAGCTCTCCAACAGCAGTAGCCCAAAGAGGCAAAGCTGTTTCATGGATCTTGCCTTATCGACAAATATCATATTGGCGAGGTTCCGAAATAGATCTAGATCTACTTAGCGTTTAGCGGCACTGAATACGTTTTCTGCAGACTCTGCTTTTTCTGCTACCTTCTCAAAGCTTTTGCACTCTTGTGCCTCTGCTTTTGTAAATTTCTTTTCTGCTGCTTTGCCAATTTCCTCTATTTTTTTCTCTAATGCTTTTAGTTCTTCTTTATCTTCTTTAGAAAGATTCTTAAGGTCTTTTTTCTCCCCTATACTTATGGCGGCATCCATTACTTTTTCAGCAGCGTCCACATAGTCGCATACGGTTTTTAAGTCAGAGAGTTTAATGTCTTTTGGGTCTGATGAACAGCCAGATAGGACCAGCGAAGCAAATAGGATACTAACAAAGACAGTGATAGTGTTTTTCATCTTTAGGGGATTAAGGTTTTAAATTCTCTCAGCCCAAATTCAAATTCCAGGGAATTTTATGTTGGGCTCGGCAGTAAATATGTGCAATAACAAATATACTTAAGTCTTGCTCCAGCCTGCATATTCGTTGTAAAATCATATAAATCAATATATTATGCCTTATTTCTGTTGTGTCGGCCGATCTTGTCGATGGAATCTTAATATTTGGGTTAGTATAATTACGATTTATTTCATTTCTTTAATTACCACTACTAATCCTTTGTTATGAGACGCCCCATACAGCTTTGCTTCCTTTTTTTTGCTTTTTCATCTTGTAGCTTGAATGTACTATCAGGAAAAAAGCAAATGACATTATTGCCCGAGGCTGTTTTGCAAAGTATGGCCGGAGATGAATACCGCAGTTTTCTGACTCAAAGCAAGATCGTATCGACCACTAAAAGCGTAGATGCCCAGCTTGTGGATCGGGCTGGTAACCGGGTTATCGCGGCTGTTAAAAAGTACTATCAAGATAAAGGGCTCTCCGAAGAGTTGAAAGGTTTTGAATGGGAGATCAATTTGGTTGATGACGAGGAGGTAAATGCATGGTGCATGCCTGGCGGAAAAATTGTCGTTTATACAGGGTTATTACCCATCACAAAAAGTGAAGCCGGATTGGCTGTCGTTATTGGACATGAAGTATCTCATGCCCTTTTGCAACATGGAAACCAGCGAATGAGTCAGGGATTGTTACAATTAGTGGGTGAGGTAGCTATGGAAATTGCCGTAGCTAATAAGCCGAAGGAAACACAAGATCTGTTTCTGGGCGCCTATGGTATTGGTACGAATGTGGGTGTTCTGCTTCCTTTTTCCAGAAAACACGAACTCGAAGCTGATCGATATGGGTTGATCTTTTCTGCCATGGCAGGGTACGATCCTCAAGAAGCGATCCCACTTTGGGAGAGAATGAAAGAAGCTTCTGAAGGGGATGCGTCTATGGAGTTTCTCAGTACGCACCCAACCGAGGGCAGACGAATTGAGCATTTTAAAAAGCTGATGCCCGAGGCGTTGGAGTATTATGCTAAGTCAAAATGAGAAGGTAGCATCAGCTAGTAGCGGTAAATTGTTTTTGCAAATTATTGAAGAAAGCCAACATTCATTAATCTTGAAAAACTAACTGTTCACCAACAACATAAAAAAGCACCAGTGGAGTCCAGAACCCACTTAAAAAAACGGGGCGGAATCAGAAAAGCCAAATGAGTATGAACTTAAAAACAAAAAAATGAACAAACAGAGAAAAGCAATTCTTATTGCATCGGGACTTGGCGTCTTAGCCTCTTTCTCACCGTGGGTAAAGGTGCCGTTGGTAGGGTCTATCAATGGAACAAGTGGTGATGGCGATGGTTGGATCACCTTTGTGTTATTTGCCATGACTTTGGTAATTTCTCTTTTAGGGGAGAAAACAAAGGCTATTGCTGGCGGGCTATTTTATGGAGCGATCTTACCTGGACTTATTGCTGGTGTAATTGGCGCTTTGAATATCATTGACATTAATTCAAAAATTGCCAAGTCAGGACTTTCCGGTAGTATTTCTATCGGTTTCGGGTTATACTTAGTGGTTATAGCAGGGTTTGCTTTGCCAATACTCGGTTTTTTGATTAAGGACAAGGCGCAAGATTCCAATTAAAGTCAGCCTGGAAGCCCGTTTTGTGAAGAAGGGGGTACTATGTGTCTTTCTGCTTTCTTGTCTCTGTTGTAATCCGTCTCTAACTGTAGATCGTTATTTGCCCGTTTGGGGTGCCGACATTAGTTGGGTCACTGAGATGGAAGCTACGGGGCGAAAGTTTTATGCTGCAGATGGCACACAAAAGGATCCTTTCTTATTAATGAAGGAGCTAGGTGTATCCGCTATTCGCTTGCGGGTATGGGTAAATCCTGCAGGAGGTTGGAATGGCACTACCGATCTGTTAGCTAAAGCACGGCGAGCGCATCAATTAGGGCTAAAACTGCTCATCAATTTTCATTACAGCGATTCTTGGGCCGATCCGGGCAAGCAAAATCCTCCTGCCCAGTGGCTTTTGTTCAATGTGTCGCAAATGTCTACAGCAATACGGGCTCACACCCGCGAGGTGTTATTAGCATTGCAAGCCGAGGGCATTCAACCCGAGTGGGTACAAGTGGGTAATGAGACTAATGATGGAATGCTGTGGCCGTTGGGCAAGGCTTCGGTGTCGATGTCTAACTATGCTACTTTTTTTCGGGCTGGTTACGAGGCGGTCAAATCAATCGATGCTAATATAAAGGTGATGGTACATCTTTCTAACGGATACGACCGCAGTTTATATGAGTGGAATCTTAATGGATTAAAGCAAGCGGGTGCCAAATGGGATGTGGTGGGTATGTCACTCTACCCAAGTGTCACTAATTGGAAATCGCTCACCGATCAGTGCATCGCTACTCTTCAGTGGGTCGTTAGCCAATACCAAAGCCCTGTAATGATCACCGAAGTGGGAATGCCTGCTGATCAACCTGATACTTGCTATTCTTTTCTTAGTTACTTTAAAAGGCA
>JBIIHS010000228.1:0-2707 GCA_044235515.1 Chitinophagaceae bacterium
GCAGGGCACAACTGCTGATCCAACAAGAAGACCCCTTCGTAAAAGGGATCGACAAGACCACACAAGTTTGGATGAGTCATAGCGACTCCATCAAAAATTTACCCGACGGGTTTGAGGTCCTTGCTACCACAGAGAGTATTCCTGTAGCTGCTTTTCGGAAAAAAGGCAGCCAAACAAAACCCCTGTATGGCGTTCAATTTCATCCGGAAGTGTATCATTCAGTGCAAGGAAAAATAGTACTCAAAAATTTTCTGATCGATTGTTGTGGCTGCACCCAAGATTGGACATCGGCACATTTTATTTCAGATAGCATTGCCGCTCTTCGGGCGCAGATCGGAAACCGCAAAGTGATCATGGCCTTGAGTGGCGGCGTAGATTCCACCGTGGCTGCCACGCTGATCCATCGTGCTATAGGAGATCAACTACAGGGCTTGTTCGTCGATAACGGGGTTCTTCGAAAAAACGAGTTTGAAAGCGTACTGCGTTCTTATAAGGAAATTGGTTTACGGGTTACGGGTATCGATGCCCGAGATCGTTTTTATGCTGCCTTGGCCGGACAGACCGATCCTGAACAGAAAAGAAAGACGATCGGTTCGCTTTTTATTGACGTCTTTCAAGAAGAAGCCAAAAAACTAAGTGGATTTGAACTACTTGGACAAGGTACCATCTATCCTGATGTAATTGAAAGTGTATCGGTGCATGGTCCCTCGGTAACCATCAAATCACATCACAATGTGGGCGGTCTTCCCGCTCACCTCCACTTGGAATTAGTAGAGCCATTGCGACTGCTTTTTAAGGATGAGGTTAGAAAGATCGGATTAGAATTGGGCATTCCCGCCGAAATGATCGGTCGTCATCCCTTTCCGGGTCCAGGGCTGGCCATACGTATTTTGGGAGAGGTCAATGCGGAACGGGTAAGCTTGCTGCAAGAGGCCGATCATATTTTTATTCAATCGCTTAAGTCAAAAGGGCTCTATGAATCCGTTTGGCAAGCGGGTGCCATTTTATTGCCCGTAAAGACGGTCGGTGTTATGGGTGATGAACGCACCTATGAGTACACTGTGGCCATACGAGCCGTAACCAGTGTAGATGGCATGACCGCCGATTGGGCGCATCTACCCTATTCCTTTTTGGCCGACCTGTCCAATGATATCATCAATCAAGTTCGCGGAATCAATCGGGTCGTGTATGATATCAGTAGTAAACCCCCGGCCACCATTGAGTGGGAATAAAGTCCTAGTTATATGAAAAGCAGCTGGATCGCTTTTTCACTGGCCTGTATAGGACTCCTCAGCGTAGGTTCTTTTCCTCTGCAGGCCCAGTCTACTATGGTAAGCCCTAAGACTGCTGATACACTTAGCACCCAGCCGGCTAGTATCAAGACTATCAAGATTGCGCTGTTCGCACCACTATATCTTGATTCTGCCTTTGATAAAAATGCCTCGTATCGCTACGCTGCCAAACCGTTTCCAAAATTTTTGGTGCCCGGACTTGAATTTTATGAAGGCGCCTTGCTAGCCCTTGACTCGCTAAATAAAGAAGGTGCCGATATTGAACTCATCGTCTTTGATACTAAAGCAGCGAACAAAACAATCGGCGAACAACTTAGCAGCCCCGCTTGCCAAGAGCTGGACCTGATCCTGACCTATTGTTCGGCTATCGAATTAAAATATTTTGCTGACCATGGCGTAGAAAGAAAGATCCCTGTAGTCAACATCAATCTCCCCAATGACGGAGGTGTCAGCAAAAATCCTTTTCTTGTTTTACTGAACTCAACGCTATCTTCTCAATGCCACCATATCTATACCTTTATCCGCAACCGATTCGCTAAACAGTCGCTCGTGGTATTTCAAAAAAAGGGTGTACTCGAGTCAAGAATTAGAAGTTTTATCGAAGAAGCGGCTCGAAAAAAAGGAGGCACTCCTCCCGCTATCAAATTTGTGGAGCTCAGCGACAGTGTAACCAGCCAACAGTTGATCCCCTATCTGGATACGGCCAAAACAACTCTTTGCTGGATCGGTAGTCTGGATGAGAATTTTGGAAAACGCATTAGTTTACAACTAGTGGGACTGGCCAAGCAACGCTACAAACTAACCGTAATGGGAATGCCCACCTGGGATGGCCTTAAAGATTTTACCAAACCAGAATACCGGGGCGCGGATTTGCTTTACTGCACACCCTTTTATACCCCGCGAACCGATAGTGTCAGTTTGGGAATCGAATCCTTTTTTTTGAATCAACTCTATGCTAGACCAAGCGATATGGTCTTAAGGGGATATGAGGCCGTTTGGCGTTTTTCAAAACTCCTGATGCGCTATCAAAAAGAAATTACTTTTCACTTGGGCAGCAAAGAGTTCAATCTTTTTCGGGAATTGGACATTCAGCCTGTCTTGACATCCGGACAACCCGCCACCATTCAGTACTACGAAAACAAAAAACTCTACTACCTGAAGTGGCAGGATGGATTTTTAAAACCTGTTAATTGATCTTTTTCTTCAGCGAGGTCACTTGCTGCTGCAGATCGGAGACCACATTCGCCAATTGATTCATATCCCAGCGATGTTGTGTGTTCGCTTTTGAAATAACCACCTGCGCCTGCCACATTTCCAAAACTTCATCGGTATTGACGGTGTAAGGATGAAAGATCGGATTATCACTGACCAGGGTGAGCTTATCGCGCTGCTTTCCGGTTTTCTGTATTCGCTTG
>JBIIHS010000051.1:0-9051 GCA_044235515.1 Chitinophagaceae bacterium
GAAAGGACATCATAAGAATTTTATTAAAGTTAAAAGATAATGAGATCAATTTTGATCATCAAGTCCCAACAAACTTCTATTGGAAGACCGATCGGTACCCCCCGCGGCAAAATCATCGAATTGCTTTTCGGTAACGCGAATAATATGCTCGTTGATGAACGGGGCTCCCTCTTTGGCGCCTTGCTCGGGATGTTTGATACAACACTCCCACTCCATGACGGCCCATCCCGGATAATTGTATTGCGCCAGTTTGCTAAAGATCGACTTGAAATCGACCTGCCCGTCTCCGGGAGAACGATACCGCCCGGCTCGTTGGGCCCAGGACTGATACCCTCCGAAAGTACCTTGCTTACCACTGGGATTAAATTCTGCATCCTTGACATGAAAGGCACGGATACGTTCGTGATAAAAATCGATGTATTGCAGATAATCCAATTGCTGCAATACAAAATGGGAAGGGTCGTAGAGTAGACAAGCCCGTGCATGCTGATCTACCGATTGTAAAAAAAGTTCATAGGTAATACCGTCAAAAAGGTCTTCGCCAGGATGCACCTCGTAGCAAAGATCTACCCCACACGCATCGAATTGATCAAGAATGGGTCTCCAACGCTTTCCTAACTCGGCGAAGCCCTCTTCGACCAGCCCGGCAGGACGCTGAGGCCAGGGATGAAAAGTAGGCCACAATAGCGAACCACTGAAAGTGGCATGCGCCGTAAGCCCCAAATGAGCCGAGGCTTTCGCTCCATAATACAATTGTTGTACGGCCCATTGCGTACGCGCTGCTTTATTACCGCGAACTGATTCAGGAGCAAATGAGTCAAAGAGTTGATCGTAAGCAGGATGAACGGCCACCAGTTGTCCTTGAAGATGGGTGGATAACTCAGATATCTCCATACCATGAGAAGCAACAATCCCCTTTATTTCATCAGCATAGGTCTTGCTCTCGGCTGCCTTTTGCAAATCGATGCAACGCTTATCCCATGTTGGGATTTGAACGGCCTTGTATCCCAGTGACGCAGCCCATGCACAAATAGAGGATAAGGTATTATAAGGAGCCTCATCGCTCATGAACTGTGCCAGAAAAATACCAGGACCTTTAATGGTTTTCATATGGGAAGATTAAACAATAAGATCGATCCATTTTTGAGTGGCACGAGAAGAGGCGATCATGGTTTCTATAAAAGCCATGCCGCGTACACCTTCAGTTGTGCCTGGATAATCCAGCACGATCGCATCGGGCTCTTGTCCTAAGGCCTTGGACCGAATCGCCAACGAAAAATTGCGATATAAATTAGCAAAGGCTTCGATGTATCCTTCGGGATGTCCCGCGGGTACCCGTGTAGCGTGACGGGTCGCTGCACATACTGCGTCCGAACCCGTACGAATGATCTCTGCTGGTCGATCAGGCCATTTCAGTAAGAGCGTATTGGGATCTTGATGATGCCACTCCAACCCACCCTTCTCTCCATAGAGTCGAAGACAGATCTTATTTTCTTCACCAGCGGCCACCTGAGTCGCCATCAGGAGCCCACTGGCACCATTATTAAAGCGGAGCAAGGCCGCCCCGTCATCATCAAGTTTTCGGTTGGGCACAACCGTATTGATATCTGCACAAAGCTGTGTGACCTGCAGACCGCTTACATACTCGATCAGATTAAAAATATGAGTTCCGATATCGCCCATCGCACCGGCGACCCCACTGCGAGCCGGATCGGTTCTCCAATCGGCTTGCTTATGCTTGGACCCTTCTAAAAAATTATATAACCATCCTTGAGGATATTCGCCATAGATCTTTCGGATAGGCCCCAATACCCCACTAGCGATACGGGCCCGCGCCTCTTTGATCATGGGATACCCTGTATACGTATGACAAAGCAGAAGCGCACGACCGGTTTGTTTTCTTTTTTGGTCCAATAGCTTAGCCTCTTGTAGCGAAAAGGTCATAGGCTTTTCCAATATTACATCGAAACCCATTTCCAATGCCAACAGGGCCGGAGCCGTATGTAAATGATTGGGCGTTACGATGGATACTATATCTATCCGTTTTTCAGGAGGCTGCTGGGCCTCTGCTTCCAACAGGCTGGTATAATCACCATAGACGCGCTCAGGATCCAAAAAAAGATCTTGGCCTGTCAAAGTAGAAGTAGCGGGATCGGCACTAAAGGCGCCTGCGACCAGTTCGATCTGGCCGTCGAGTGCAGCCGCCATGCGGTGAACCGCCCCGATAAAGGATCCTCTCCCCCCGCCGATCATGGCCATTCTTAATTTTCGTTGCATAACAGAACCGGTACAAGTGAGTGTTAAAAATACTATATTTATTTTCAATTGCCTGCCATGAAACCAATCAAGAGAATACAGCTATCCATTATGATGTTCCTCAACTTTTTTGTTTGGGGCATTTGGTTCGTCACCATGGGGACCTACCTGGGAACAAGTGCGGTAGATAAAGGAGCCACCTTAGGGGCTAGTGATACCGAGATCGGTAGCGCCTATGGCACGCAAGCCTGGGGAGCGATCTTAGCCCCATTTGTGATTGGCCTGATCGCGGATCGCTTTTTTTCGGCCCAGATCATTTTGGGCATTTTACATTTGATCGGAGCGGCACTACTTTACTTTGTTTCGCTTCAAACCAGCTTTGCCGACTTCTACCCCTATTTGCTCGCCTATATGATCATTTATATGCCAACCTTGGCCCTGGTCAATGCGATCTCTTTTAAGCAAATGAATAATCCCGAGAAAGAATTCTCCCTAATACGTATGTGGGGAACCATTGGGTGGATCGCCGCCGGATTACTGATCGGCTCTGTCTTGAAATTGGAAGAAAAACAAGAATTGAATACCACCTTTTTGATCGCTGCGGCCATTTCACTGGTGCTGGGGCTGATCAGCTTCACCTTACCCAACACTCCGCCTCCGAGAAAAGGAACGCCCATTAAATTAGGAGAGATGATAGGAGTAGACGCGCTGCGACTTCTAAAGGACAAGAACTTTTTGATTTTCTTTATAGCGTCGTTTCTGATCTGTATACCATTGGCCTTCTACTACCAGCAGACCAATATATTTTTAAATGAGGCCGGACTTAAAAATCCAGCCTCCGACATGACTTGGGGGCAGATCAGCGAGACCTTGTTCCTATTCTTAATGCCTTTTTTCTTTGTTCGCCTGGGCATTAAAAAGATGCTTCTGATCGGAATGGCCGCCTGGACAGTTCGATATTTATTTTTTAGCTACGGCGATGTACAAAACGGACTCTGGATGATCTATGCGGGAATTGTGCTGCATGGAATTTGCTATGATTTCTTTTTTGTGACAGGGCAGATCTACACAGATCAATTGGCCGGAGAAAAGATCCGCTCCTCAGCGCAAGGGTTAATAACACTGGCAACCTACGGAGTGGGCATGCTGATCGGATTTTGGTTTGCCGGCTATATTGCCGATTACTATAAGACCGGACCCCAAACCCATGACTGGTCAAATATTTGGCTAATACCCAGTATCATCGCCGCCGCCATATTAATCCTCTTTGCGCTCCTATTCAAAGACCCAACTAAAAAATTATTCGGAAAGACAACTGCAAAAGAATAAACCGATGCCAGATTTTCCAACCCAGCGATCCTCGCATCCAAGCAGAAGAGAACTACTCAAGCAATTAGGCGTGGGCTCCCTACTGGCAACAGCCGGTCTTTCTTCTTTTACCAAAAAATCAAACGAGGTAGCCCCGCTGAAAGGGAATATTAACCACTCCGTTTGCTCCTGGACCTATGGATTCTTATCGCTTTCGCAACTCTGCGATGTTGCCCTCTCGATAGGGCTGCGCGCCATTGACCTGGTCAAGCCAGCGGACTTTCCGATCTTGAAAGAGAAGAATTTAGATTGCTCCATGTGTTATACGGCGGGAGAGACCAGTCTGACAAAAGGATTCAATGACAAGAAGCATCATGGCTGGTTGGTCAATGATTATCTGGACGCTATCCCTCTTGTGGCGAATGCCGGTTATAAAAATCTGATCTGCTTTAGCGGAAACCGAAATGGAATGGATGATGAAACAGGACTGAACAATTGCAAAGAGGGGCTACAAAAAGTATTGGGGAAAGCAGAGCGATACGGTGTTACTCTACAAATGGAACTCTTTAACAGCAAGGTCGATCACAAAGACTATATGGCTGATAGATCGAGCTGGGGTATCGAACTGTGCAAACGGATCGATTCACCCAACTTTAAACTACTCTACGATATTTACCATATGCAGGTAAACGAAGGAGATGTGATCCGAACCATTCAAGACCACCATCCCTGGTTTGGACATTATCATACAGCGGGGGTACCCGGCCGCCACGAGATCGATGAGACACAAGAATTATTCTACCCGGCCATTATGCGCGCCATCCATGCAACGGGATTCAAAGGATACGTAGCGCAAGAATTTATTTCGATCAAAAAAGATCCACAAGAAAAGATCGAATCGCTGCGTAAGGCCATTCAAATTTGCGATATCTAAAACCAACTATCATGTCTACTGTACAGTATGATGCCATTGTGGTGGGATCGGGGATTAGCGGAGGCTGGGCTGCCAAGGAACTGACCGAGAAAGGACTCAATGTACTGCTACTCGAAAGAGGAAGGGATATTGAACATATCAAGGGCTATGTCAATGCCAACAAAGAATCGTGGGAGTTTCCGCATCGTGGCATCATGCCCACGCAGCAAATGCTGGAAGACTACCCGGTGCTCAAACGCGATTATCCGCTCAATGAGACCGTATTGGACCTTTGGGTAAAGGACAAGGAATCTCCCTATACAGAAACAAAGCCCTTTTCTTGGTTCAGGGGATACCATGTTGGTGGTCGTTCGCTGATGTGGGGCCGTCAAAGCTACCGGTTCAACAAATGGGATTTTGAAGCCAATTTGGTCGATGGACATGGTGTGGATTGGCCGATCCGCTACGAAGACATGGCCCCCTGGTATAGTTATGTAGAAAAGTTTGCAGGCATTCAAGGTAGCAAAGAAGGACTCGACGTGTTACCCGATGGTGAATTTATGCCCGCCATGGAAATGAATTGCGTTGAAAAAGACGTAGCCCAAAAGATCAGACAAGCGTTCAAGGGTTCTCGTCATATGTTCATTGGCAGGAGCGCCAATATTACTGAGCCGCATCAAGACCGGGTAAATTGCCAATATAGAAATCGATGTTGGAGAGGTTGTCCGTTTGGAGGATATTTTAGCACGCAATCCTCTACCCTGCCAGCGGCCATGAAGACGAAGCGGTTGACCCTTCGCCCTTTTTCGATCGTTACCCAAGTGCTCTATAACAAAGAAACTCAAAAAGCTTCCGGTGTTGAGGTGCTTGATACCATTGACAATAAGACCTATACTTACCAAGCCAAGCTGATCTTTCTTTGTGCCTCTTCGTTCAACTCTACCTGGATCTTGATGAATTCGGCCCAACAGATCTGGCCCGACGGATTAGGGAGCAGCAGTGGCGAACTAGGTCACAATGTAATGGATCATCATTTTCGGCTGGGCGCCAGTGGTAAGACCATGGCTTTTTCTGATCGCTATCAATATGGACGTAGACCCACCGGAATATATATTCCCCGATTCAGAAATGTGTACAACGATAAAAGAGATTATGTCCGTGGATTTGGGTACCAAGGCGGTGCCGGTCGCGGGCGAGGTATTGAAGTAGCCGAGTTCACTATCGGTAAATCACTCAAAGAAGCCTTGAGCGTACCCTCGGATCATTGGGGAATGGGCGTAATGGGATTTGGCGAGATGCTCCCCTATCATGAAAATAAGATCTCGCTAGATCGATCGGTTAAAGACAAATGGGGACTACCGGTGCTGAATATGGACGTAGAGATAAAAGAGAACGAAAAGAAGATGCGTCAAGATATGATGAATGATGCCAAAGAGATGCTCGAAGCCGCAGGGCTTGAAGACGTACACACCTATGATTATGGATACGAGGTAGGCATGGGCATCCATGAAATGGGAACCGCCCGCATGGGTAGAGATCCTAAAACATCCGTGCTGAATGGAAATAACCAGGTATGGGATTGCAAGAACGTTTTTGTGACCGATGGGGCTTGCATGACAAGTGCCTCGTGCGTCAATCCCTCTCTTACCTATATGGCCATGACAGCACGGGCGACTGATTTTGCTGTTAGCGAACTTAAAAAAGGTAACCTTTAATATCCTTCACATGAACAGAAGAGAATTGCTAAGATCCATTGCCCTGCTTACCGGAGCATCAGTAGTGGGTGCTGATTTTTTATTGAGTGGCTGTACTAATCCGGCGGCCGGCCCCGCGTTACTTTCCGCAGCTGATATCGCATTGTTAAATGAAGTGGCAGAAACTATTTTACCTGCCACGGACACCCCCGGAGCCAAAGCCGCAGAGGTGGGTTCCTTTATGTCCGTTATGGTAACTGATTGTTATACCAAGGAGCAACAAGCGGTATTTATAAATGGGCTAAAAGAACTCGATGTAAAAGCCACATCTACAGCCCAGCAATCTTTTATGAACTGCACGGCCGAAAAAAGACACGAGGTATTGACCGAACTCGAAAAAGAAGCCAAGGCCTTTAATGAGGCTCGATCCGACAAAGAGAAGCCCGTTCACTACTATACCATGATGAAACAACTAAGTCTCTGGGGATTTTTCAGTTCCAAGACCGGTATGACAGAGACCCTTCGTCATGCACCCGTACCGGGTCGTTATGATGGGAATGTCCCTTATACAAAAGGAGAAAAGGCCTGGGCCGAATAAACCGATTATAGCAATGCAAAACAGAAGAACTTTTATTAAAGAGACTGGCTCGCTGGCGGCCGGCCTATCCCTATTTCCCCACTGGGTTCAAGCCATGGAAGATCGTAGCAAGCCCCGACCCTTCGGCATTCAACTCTACACCCTTAGAGACGAATTACCTGGAAAAGCCAGAGAATTATTACAGCAGTTGGCCAAGCAGGGATACTCCTATATCGAAAGTTATGAGGGGCCAGAGGGTATGTTTTGGAATCATAGTGCCAAGGCATTCAAGGAGTATCTAGACAATCTAGGTTTGCAAATCGTATCCTCACACTGCGAGGTAGAACAAAATTTCGAAAAAAAGGTGGCCGATGCGGCATCCATTGGTATGAAATACCTGATATGTCCCTCGGTTGGACCGCAGCCAACTATCGAATCCTATAAACGAATAGCCCAGCAATTCAACCAATTGGGATCGATCTGCCAAAAAAATGGAATTCGCTTTGCCTACCATAACCATGAGTATTCCTTTAAGCCAATTGAAGGACAGTTACCCCAAGAAGTACTCCTTAAAGAAACCGATCCGCTATTGGTAGATTTTGAACTTGATATCTACTGGGCACATTATGCAGGGCAAGATCCGGCTACCTGGTTCGCCAATTATCCCAATCGATTTAAGCTTTGCCATGTAAAAGATAAAAGCAGGTGGCCCTACCCCAAAGAGGGCTATCAGTCCGTTGACTTGGGAACGGGAAGTATCGATTTTAAAAAAATACTCCCCCGCGCTGTAAAGCAGGGCCTGGAGTACCTACTGGTAGAACAAGAATTTTATCCCAACGGAAGTCAGATTGAAGCCGCTGCTGCCGGAGCCGCGTATATGAAACGATTACGCTTTGGTTAAGGATTTAAAAGCTTCCGTGAACGCTTCGACCCGTTGCGGATCGATATAGGGATTCTGATAACTCTCGGTACTTTTCGCAAAAGAAGGATGCAGAAACTCCATGGCGGATTGCTTCAAGGAGCGAAGAGAAGAGTGAAATTCCACACAACCCGTTTGTCTTGCTAAGTCGATCAGATTGTCGGGCCTGACCCCGCTACCGGGCATTATAATGATCCTATCGCCCGCTTGCTGTTGCAAGGAGGCAATTTGAGAAACGCCTTCTGGAGCAGTTGGTTGTTGACCAGAGGTAAGCACTCTTTCACAGCCAATACTGATCAGTTGCTCTAGGGCTGCTTCGGGATCGACACAACGATCAAAGGCACGGTGAAAAGTTACGCCCAAGGGATAGGCCAATTCGATCAAGGTTGCAGTACGGTCCCGATCGATCTTTCCATCGGAATGCAACATACCGATCACCACACCATCACACTGAAGGGATTTACACAACAAGACATCTTGTTTCATGATCGCAAATTCCTGCTCACTATATAAAAAATCGCCGCCCCGGGGCCTAATGATAGGATAAAGCGGCACGGTAAACGATTCGCGGCACCGACGAATCGTTCCATAACTGGGGGTAACACCGCCTTCGGATAGCGAGGCACAAAGTTCTATGCGGTGAGCTCCACCTGCTACAGCCAGACGAGTGGTCTCAAAGTCGGTGGTGGCGATCTCTATCAGATAGGGAGAAGTCAATAATGATGAACTCATTTGAAATAACTTTTAGCAACCACTAATTTTTCTTGATCAGCCGTGCGTAATGCATAACTAAAACCCGGATGGATCGAAAAAGACCCCACGGTTCCTTTTTTATCGATGGCCAAAAAAGCAACTTGAATATCCTTGGCCTTTTCTTTTTTGATCCGCACCACCCTTTCTATCAACTGGCGACAGGCCACCTCCGGTGACTTGCCCGAACGCATGGCCTCTACAACAGCACTTGAACCCGCTACCCTTATCACATCTTCTCCCTGCCCGGTGGCGACACAGGCTCCTACTTCATTATCCACATATAGACCGGCGCCAATAATGGGCGAATCGCCAATACGCCCACGCATCTTGAAGCCCGCACCACTGGTAGTGCAACTACCGCTGAGATTCCCTAACGCATCAAGAGCCAGCATGCCGATCGTGTCGTGATTCCATTCACCACTGGACAACTTAGCCGGGGCAAACGGGCCGTGTTCTTTTTGATTTTCTACGTTGATACGGGGGGAACGATAGTTGGACTTCTTAAGCCATTCTAGATATGAACGTTGGGCCGATTCGGATAATTGCTGTGGCTCCAATGAAAATCCCTCGGCCAGGGCAAATTGTTGCGCTCCCTCGCCTACCAGCATCACATGCGGTGTTTTTTCCATAA
>JBIIHS010000229.1:0-2692 GCA_044235515.1 Chitinophagaceae bacterium
CAAGACTATCAATATCCCCGGTTCACTCAAAGCCGTAAAAGCCATTGGCTGGTACATAGAGGAATATGGAATAGCCCAGATCTCCATCAATCTGACCGATATCAGAACCACTCCGATTCATGTTGCTTTTGACGAAGCTTGTAAAAAAGCCACTGAAAGGGGCATGCGGGTGACAGGAAGCGAGCTAGTAGGGTTGGTGCCTTTAAAGGCCTTGACCGATGCCGGCCGTTATTTTCTGCAAAAACAGAGACGCTCCACCGGTGTTTCCGAAAAGGAACTTATCAAGATTGCAGTTCGATCTCTTGGTTTGGATGAATTAGCTCCTTTTGATCCAGAGAAAAGAATAATTGAATATTTATTAAGAGATAAAGCTGATAAAAAGTTAGTATATAATAGTTTACTTGACTTTTCAGATCAAACAGCTAGCGAATCTCCGGCTCCTGGCGGGGGTTCTGTAGCCGCCTATTTGGGTGTATTAGGTGCTGCCTTGGGTACCATGGTCGCCAACTTATCATCCCACAAAAAGGGCTGGGACGATCGCTGGAGAGAGTTCAGTGATTGGGCCGATAAGGGGCAAGAATGTAAAGATGAGCTGCTTGCCTTGGTAGATGCCGATACTGACTCTTTTAATGGCATTATGCAGGCTATGGCCTTGCCCAAAGCGACAGAAGAAGAAAAGCAGATAAGAAAGGCCGCTATTCAACAGGCTACTCTCGTTGCGATAGAAGTTCCTTTTCGGGTAATGGAATCTGCTTTGCAGAGCATGGAGTTGATCATGGCGATGGCCAAGGAGGGCAATCCGAATTCTGTTAGTGATGCAGGGGTAGGGGCTCTTTGCGCTCGTAGTGCGGTATGGGGAGCTGGCTTAAATGTTAAGATCAATGCCGCGGGTTATGAAGATGAGGCCTATGTTACAGCCCTGTTGAAGAAAGTGAAGGTTATGGAACAAGAGGCCCAAGAAAAAGAGAAAGCAATTTTGGCGGTAGTGAATTCGAAGATCAATTAGGGGTGATCCGCAGCATTCATGATCTTTTCAAAGAGCTGCTCGTACTCTTTGTTCAGTAGATCGATCTGTTGATTTGCTTGGGTAAAAGCCGCTTCTGTATCCAGAAATACATCTTTACTGGCGTAGATGCCTGGATCGCTCAATTTCAATTCTAATTGTTGTTTCTTCTCTTGCCATTCGGCCAGCGATCTTTCTACTTGTTCAAATCGTTTTTGTGTTTTCTGTAGTTCTTTTTTCTTTTCTTTATCCACTGCTCCTGCTTGTGTTGCAGGAGGGCTTTTGGGTTGTACAATGGAATCTGCACTTTTCTCGACAACAGGGGAACTTGACGTCTGGCTGTTGGTGCTGACCATTTTTTGTTTTGCCATTCGCTCTTTCCAGGCCACCCATTCTTCATATCCTCCTTTAAATTCCTTGATCTCTTGGTCAACGATCTCCCAGATCTTATTGGCGGTTTTGGCGATAAAATGTCGGTCGTGGCTCACCAACATCATTGTTCCCTGGTAATTATTGAGGGCTTCGATCAAGAGCTCACAACTATGTAGATCGAGGTGGTTGGTCGGTTCATCCAGCAATAAAAAATTCGCCTTACTGACGATCACTTTGGCCAAAGCGACCCTGGCCTTTTCGCCACCGCTCAGTACACTGATCTTTTTGTCGGCATCGTCTCCGCTAAATAAAAAGCAGCCCAATAAGCCACGCAACTCAAGGTCGTTCAGTTGACTGCCGCATTCTTTCATCTCTTCCAAAATGGTATGAGAGAGACGAAGAGATTCGAGTTGGTGCTGCGCATAAAAACTTTCAGATACATTATGCCCCCATTTTCTTTCTCCTGCCTCAAAAGGTTCTTCTCCCGCGATAATGCGTAGAAGGGTCGATTTTCCTTTTCCATTGGCGCCGATCAGGGCAATCTTATCGCCTCGTTCAATTTCGGCCACTCCGTTTTTGAGAATGCAATTCTTTCCAAACGATTTGCTGATGCCTTTTAGTTCCACCAGTACTTTTCCGGGCGTTTTATCGACCCTGAAATTGATCTTGATATTGGGCCGGATCAATTCGGCGGCATCGATCCGCTCTAACTTATCCAGTTTCTTAATGATGCTCTGTGCCATGGCAGCCTTGCTAGCCTTGGCGCGAAAGCGCTCTACGATCCGTTCTTGTTGACGGATATAGTCTTGCTGATTTTCAAAGGCCTTTTGTTGCAACTCCATTCTAACGGCCTTTTCTCTCTCATAAAAATCATAATTACCGCTGTAGCTATGTAACTCTTGTTGATAAAGCTCTACGATCTTGTTGACCATGCGGTTCAAAAAGTACTTATCGTGGCTGACCATTACGACCGAACCCTTGTAGTGTAGCAGGTATTTTTCGAGCCATTCGATTGAAGGAAGGTCAAGATGGTTGGTCGGTTCATCGAGTAAGAGTAGGTCTGGTTGCTGTAAGATCATTTTGGCCAACAACACCCGCATCCTCCAACCTCCACTGAACTCTTTGTAAGGACGTTGCAGGTCTTCGTTACTAAAACCCAGCCCCTGAAGTACTTCTTCGGTTCGATGATGTATACTGTAGCCGTCAAGGGCGTCCATCTCTTGCAGACAGTCGCTATATTGATGCAGGACCTTTTCGTCTCCTGTCTTTTCCAGTTCTACGCCGAGGGTTTCGATCAGTTTCTCTAGCTCCAATACG
>JBIIHS010000052.1:0-8892 GCA_044235515.1 Chitinophagaceae bacterium
CACGGAACCTAACGGCACACTGGTTTCCTTTACTCCCGACGATTCGATCTTCAAGAATTTTCGTTTTTTACCGGAGTTCCTCGATAATCAATTATGGAACTATTGTTTTTTGAATGCAGGGCTTAAAATCAATTTTAATGGCAAGACGTACATCAGCAAGAATGGTTTGCTCGATCTGTTGCAGCGAAAGACCAACGAGGACGAGATACGATATCCCATTATTCATCTGAGCGGCAATGATATCGAAGTGGCTCTCTCTCATACCAACGACTATGGGGAGGATATTTACAGTTTTGTCAATGGACAACATACCACACAGGGTGGTACGCATCAGCAGGCCTTTCGAGAGGCCTATGTAAAGACCATAAGAGATTTCTTTAAAAAAGATTACGATGCTTCCGATATTCGTACCGGTATCGTTGCGGCCATTTCCGTTCGGGTGGTGGAGCCGGTATTTGAGTCGCAGACCAAGACAAAACTGGGTTCCCTCAATGTGGATGTCGAGGGGCCTAGCATGCGTCAGTTCGTAGGTGATTTTCTGTCCAAAGAACTCGATAATTATTTACACAAGCATCCTGCTGTAGCGGATGCCCTAAAAAAGCGAATTGAGCAAAGTGAGCGTGAGCGAAAGGAATTGGCCGGAATTAAGAAGCTGGCTAATGAGCGCGCCAAGAAAGCAAATCTGCATAATCGAAAGCTTCGTGACTGCAGGTATCATCTAAACGATGATGTGCCGGCGCGCGGAAAGGATGATTTTCTTGCCAGACAAAAGGATACCACCATCTTTATAACCGAAGGGGATAGTGCGAGCGGTTCCATTACCAAGGCACGCAAGGTCGAGACACAGGCTGTTTTTAGTTTACGAGGTAAGCCATTGAACTGTTTTGGATTGACCAAAAAAGTGGTTTACGAAAACGAGGAATTCAATTTGCTTCAACATGCCCTCAATATCGAAGAGGGATTGGAGGGATTGCGTTACAATAATGTCGTTATTGCCACTGATGCCGATGTGGACGGGATGCATATTCGGTTATTGTTGATGACCTTCTTTTTACAATTCTTTCCCGACTTGGTCAAGCACGAGAAGGTCTATGTATTGGAGACTCCGCTGTTCAGGGTTCGTAACAAACAAGAGACCATCTATTGTTACACCGAGCAAGAGAAACTTGCCGCCGTAAAGAAATTAGGACAAAAGCCCGAGGTGACTCGTTTTAAGGGCTTAGGGGAGATCAGTCCCGATGAGTTCGCCCAGTTCATTGGTCCTGATATGCGTAAGCAATTGATGCGGTTGGAGCAAGGTGATCATGTGCAACAACTCCTGGAGTATTACATGGGAAAGAACACCCCCGACCGTCAAGAATTTATTATTGATAATCTTCGCATCGAATCCGATAAGCCCCTGGACGCAGAACTAGAAAAGTAATGTTTGACTTTCACGCCGATCGTAAGCGCTACTTCGAAATGCAATACCTCAATGCCAAGGGATACGTGCTCCCTTTTATTGAGGCTGTCTTTCCTGTCAAAGCAGGAATGCGTGTGTTAGAGATCGGTGCAGGAGAGGGTGGGGTTTTGCAAGCATTTATAGAGAGAGGGTGTCAGGGGGTAGGAGTAGAGCTTGACCCCAAGCGCGTCGAGTGGGCCTGTGGATTTCTGTGGGAGCCCATCGGGCGAGGACAGCTCCACTATGTCGATAAAGATATTTATGAGACCGATCTCCAAAAAGAGCTGAAGGGACCTTTTGACATTATTGTTCTCAAGGATGTTATAGAGCATATTCACGATCAACCGCGCTTAATGCGCTATATGAAGAATTGGCTAACTCCCGGCGGGGTCATTTTCTTTGGATTTCCTCCTTGGCATATGCCTTTTGGAGGGCACCAGCAAATAGCCCGCTCCTGGCTGGGCAAATTGCCCTATATACACTTGCTTCCTCCTTTTTTGTACAAAGGCTTGCTAGCGATAAATAAAGAGCCCGTCAAAGAGTTAATGGAGATTCGTGCTACCCGCATCACCATTGAGCGATTCGAACGTATTTGTCGACAACAAGACTATAAGATTGCTAACCGACAATTTTACCTGATCAACCCGATCTACCAGTGGAAATTTGGTTGGAAGCCCCAAAAGCAGTGGTCATGGCTTGGGCGGATTCCGTATTTACGCAATTACCTGACCACTTGCGTTTATTATGTAATTACTTTATCTACCGCTAAATAATTTTCAGTATGCTTCATATTGTTTTTAATGAGCCCGACGTTGAACTGTTAAAGCAAGTCATTGCATTGGACCCTTCGCTGGACGGTCCCATTGAGCTGATTCGGGACGATTATGCCGTGGGGCCGATCGCCGGACTGGACACCGCCGAGGGTAGGCAAATCAGAAAGGAATGGTGGATCACATTGCTTGTCGATTCGCCCTACGGCACGGAGAGTGCCGGGCAGATCGACGATCAAATGACGATACAGTCCATTACACATTACCTAGAGCAAGAACCGGACCAAGAATGCTGGATCTGGATGGGACAAAATCAACATGATGTCGCTGGTTATTATTGGTTATTGCCCCAACTACGATCCTATCAAGGTAGAGTGATGATCTTGTATATGAATAACCTTCCTTTTTTAAATGAGAAGGGGCAACTATTTTATCCTACCTTTTTAAGCGAGATCAGGCCGGCTGAATTTTTAAAGGCAAAAAAATTGGCCAGACCCATTACGCTGAGTGAATTTGAGATTGATCCGGATGAGTGGAAAAAATTGACCGAAGAGAATGGCATGGTCCGATGGCTCGAAGGAGGAAAGAAATTGGTCAATAAAGAGATCAATTGCTACGATCAAGAGATACGTCGCTTTGTGAGCGGAGACTGGCAAAAGGCGAATCGCCTATTACAGCAGTTGCTGTCCAGAATGAAAAATAGAACAGGTGATGTCTTCTTGATGGGGCGCTTACGTTCGCTTGTCGCTGCGGGTGTGTTGGAGGGAAAAGGAGATAACCCTGCGCAGTGGAAAGAACTGGAATTTCGTCAGCCCGGTGCTTTTGCTTCCAAAGCCCAATCGGACACAGTAGATTAATGAATTAAACTTGTAGTACCATTGAAAACGAAAGCTTCCTTTACGCAGTCAGGCGATACCGGTGTTCAAGGCCAATATAAGCATTGGTTCCTCGACTACGCCTCCTATGTTATTCTGGAACGGGCGGTACCGGCCATTGAAGATGGGCTAAAGCCCGTTCAACGTCGTATTCTTCATGCCATGAAAGAAATGGACGATGGGCGTTATAATAAAGTGGCCAATATCATTGGACAGGCCATGCAATACCATCCCCATGGGGATGCCAGTATCGGTGATGCCTTGGTCAATCTCGGACAAAAGGACTTGTTGATCGATACGCAAGGAAACTGGGGTGATGTAAGGACCGGAGATGATGCTGCGGCGGCTCGTTATATAGAGGCTCGTCCCAGCAAATTCGCTTTGGAAGTGGCCTTTAATCCTAAAACGACGCAATGGCAATTAAGCTATGACGGACGCAAGCAAGAACCGGTTGCCTTGCCAATGAAGTTTCCTTTACTGTTGGCGCAAGGTGCAGACGGTATCGCAGTAGGGCTTTCCACCAAGATCTTGCCGCATAATTTTTGTGAATTATTGGAAGCAGCTATCAAATACCTACGTGGTCGTCGCTTTGACCTGTATCCCGATTTTCAAACCGGTGGTCTAATCGATGTGACTGACTATAATCAGGGTAAGCGAGGAGGGAAGGTCAAGTTGCGGGCTCATATTGAGGAAGCGGATAAAAAGACCTTGGTGATCCGCAGCGTTCCCTTTGGCGTCACGACCATGCAATTGATGGAGTCGATCGTAAAGGCTAATGATCAGGGAAAGATCAAGATCAAGAAAGTTACAGATAATACGGCTGCCGATGTGGAGATACTGGTCGATCTGGCTGCTGGGATCTCACCAGATATGACCATCGACGCCTTGTATAAGTTTACAGATTGTGAGATCTCGATCTCTCCCAATGCTTGCGTGATCGCTGAGCAAAAGCCTCAATTTTTGGGCGTTCAAGAACTTTTAAAGGGCTCAGTTGATCATACGAAGGCGCTGTTGGAGCAAGAGCTTCGTATTCGTCTTTCGGAATTACAGGAAAAATGGCATTACACCTCGTTAGAAAAGATCTTTTTCGAAGAAAAGATCTATAAGGAGCTGGAAAAAAAGCATGCTAATTGGGATAAGGTTCTCTTGGCTATTGATGAGGCCTTTGGTCCTTTCAAGAAAAAACTAAAAAGGGATATCAGTCGTGAGGATATCGTTAAGCTGACCGAAAAACCGGTCAGAAGAATTTATAAGCTCGATATCGACGAACTCAATGCGCAGATCAGTGAATTGGAGGCAGCGATGAAGCAGGTTCGTCACGATTTGGATAATTTGGTCGATTACGCGGTGGCCTACTACGAGGGTTTATTGAAGAAATTTGGGAAGGGGAGAGAGCGACGTACCGAGATCAAAGAGTTTGAGGTCATAGAAGCCAAGCACGTAGCCATAGCCAACACCAAATTGTATGTTAATCGCGAGGATGGATTTATCGGTACCGGACTAAAAAAGGATGAATTATTATTCGAATGTTCCGATCTGGACGATATTATCGCCATTACGCGCCGAGGGACCCTTAAAGTGGTAAAAGTGGCAGAAAAGAGTTTTATTGGAAAAGATATTATCCATGTGGCCCTGTTTCAAAAAAATGATGAACGTACCACCTATAATCTGATCTATGCAGACGGCAAGGGAGGGATCAGTTATGCCAAGCGGTTTACGGTTACCGGGGTGACAAGAGATAAGGAATACGATCTGACCAAGGGAGATGAAAAGAGTAAGGTTCATTATCTCAGTGTCAACGCAAATGGTGAGGCCGAGTTAGTTACTATTCTTTTGACGGCGGGTTGTTCAGCGCGCATCAAAGAGTTCGAATTTCATTTTGAGACCTTAGCCGTAAAAGGGCGAAGTAGTATGGGTAATCAGGTAACTAAATATCCCATTCGCTCTGTAAAATTAAAGGCGGCGGGCAAGTCTACTATTTCAGCCAAAAGACTTTGGTTCGATGATCAGTTTGGTCGTCTTCATATAGAAGAAAAGGGAATGCTCCTTGGTTCCTTCCAGCCCGAAGATCAACTCTTAGTCTTGTATAACGACGGAAACTATGAGATTACCGATCAGGAGCTAACGCAAAAATTCGATCCAGATAAGGTATTGCAGATCGAAAAATACGATCCCGAAAGAGTGATCACCGCTGTGTATGTGGACATGAAAAATAAGCAGTACATGCTCAAGCGTTTTAAGATCGAGACCAGTACCTTGCGATCTAAATTCAGTTTCATTAAAGAAGGCGAGGGAAATTACGTTGAGGCGGTTACCACCGATGCCGAACCCGTCTTGGCCATGCAACAAGGAAAAGGGGCTCAGATCAGAAAGGCAAAACTAAAGCTTAGTAAGATTGCTGAGGTGACGGGCTGGAAAACGGTGGGTACCAAATTAGCCGATTACAGCAAGTCTACCGAAATGGAATGGGTCAAGGCCAAATCAAACGATCAGCCAGAGCTATTTGAGTAGAAGTAGTTTAGGGTAGAGCTGGAAAAGTGAAACGGATTCCTGGTGTGTTTGCCGAGATAGGATTCATGGGATCAGACCCCCTTTCTTTTGATCTCTCTTTCAGCCTCTCTTTTTTTGATGCTTTCGCGTTTATCGTATTGTTTCTTTCCGCGTCCCAGACCGATCTCTATTTTCACGATTCCTTTATCAGTAAAAAAAATCCGCAGAGGCACCAGTGTATATCCTTTTTCCTTAAGGGCCGAAGCGATCCGACTGATCTCTTTTTTTGTCAATAAAAGTTTTCTGTCTCGTAAGGGTTCATGATTGCTATGTGTGCCATGGCTATAGGGGGCAATATGCAGCGATTTGATCCAGACCTCCCCGTCTTGCGCCACACAGAAGCTATCGTTGAAGCTGGCCTTGCCTTCTCGAAGCGATTTTACTTCGGTGCCCAACAAGACCATACCCGCTTGGTAGCGTGTATCAATAAAATAATCATAGACTGCCTGTCTGTTTTGAAGGGCTTGCATAAAGAAAACGTTGCCGAGTGGTTCGGACTATTGTTCGAACATCGTAATAAGTGTCGAGAGTTTTTGTCTGAGTTCGTTGCGGGGTACGATAAAATCCAAAAACCCATGCTCTAAAATAAATTCGGAACGTTGGAATCCTTCGGGGAGATCTTTTTTTATGGTCTCTTTGATCACGCGGGGTCCGGCAAATCCGATCAAGGCACCGGGTTCGGCGATATTCAGATCGCCCAGCATACCGAAAGAAGCGGATATACCGCCGAAAGTAGGGTCGGTAAGGAGGGAAATGTAGGGCAGTTTAGCATCGCTTAGCTGCGAGAGTTTGCCACTGGTCTTGGCAAGCTGCATTAACGAGAAGGCACTTTCCATCATCCGGGCGCCACCACTTTTGGAGATGACCAAATAGGGACTGCGGTGTGCAATGCAATGGTCTACGGCTCTGGCAAATTTCTCACCCATCACACTGCCAAGCGATCCGCCAATGAACTCAAAATCCATGCAGGCGATCACTAAATTTTTTCCATTTACCTTTCCCGTGGCCACACGCATGGAATCTTTCAGGTCGGTCTTGCTCCAGATATCTTGAAGCCTCTTTTTATAGGGCTTAAGGTCGGTAAACTCTAAAAAATCTTTACTTCGAATCGAATCAAAAAGTTCGGTATACTGGCTATCGTCGAAAATGATCTGGAAGTACGTTTCACTATCAATTCGAAAATGATATTGACATTTAGGACAAATATGCCAATTGTCTTTTAGATCGTGCGAGGTACAGATATGGCTACACTCCGGACACTTATTCCATAACCCTTCGGGTGTTTCCATTTTTTCGGAGGTCCGCGTTACGATCCCTTTTTTGATGCGTTTGAACCAACTGCTTCGGGGCTCTTCCGAGGAGGATCCTTCGCCGGTCAGGTTCACATCAAGATCTTCAATTTTCTTAGCCATGGTCTTACTTGTGAGACAAATATAGCAAAGCTGCTGCTTTCAAGATCTACGCCCCTTTAGGGAACGTTATTAGAAGCCCTTGGTCTTTTTTACCGGTGCCGCTGCCGGTTTGGTTTGCGGCTTAGACGTTGTTACGGGTGGTTTTCTTTCCCCTTTAATCGTGGCCGCCAACTTGACCGCTTCGTAGGCGTTGACAATTCCTCCTGTTCTGCTTAGGTCGCTCAGTAGTACTTTTTCTCCTGTACCGGGGTGACGAACAGAATCTTTCAGCGGAACGGACGATTGCTCTATTACTTGTTTAAGCTGTCTGGCGCTAAGCGTAGGAAAGTATTCCAGCAAAAGAGCGGCAATACCGGCTACAACAGGAGAGGCCATACTAGTCCCCTGCAAGAACTGGTAGGTATTTCCTCCTGGCACTGGTGCATAGATCTTGACACCGGGAGCAAAAACATCTACCTCTGTTTTTCCGTAGTTCGAAAAAGAAGCGGTATATCCCCCGGCACTCGGATCGCCACTCGCTCCTACGGTAATCCAGTTTTCAGGCCGATTGCCCTCAAGTGAGAGAGGGGAGGGGTAGTTATACGTGGTATCAAGATTTTTGGCATCGTTACCGGCGGCATGCACAAGCAATACTCCTTTTTGGCCCGCATAAGCAACCGCCTCATCTACCCATTTTTTTTCGGGTGAATAGCTCTTGCCAAAGCTCATATTTATGATCTGTGCGCCATTATCAGCGGCATAACGAATGGCCAGTGCAATATCCTTGTCATGCTCATCTCCGTCTGGGACTGCCCGCAGTGTCATGATCTTTACATTATCGGCCACGCCGTCAGTCCCTTTTTTATTCTCACGACTGGCAGCAATGATTCCGGATACGTGCGTGCCATGTAAGGCCGACTTTTCGGTAGCCATTATATCATTATTCCCGTAGAAACGATCGTTGAAGTCCTGATAGTTATCCTTGACGATGTCTCCGCGAAAATTTTCAGGTGCTTTTTCTGCCGCTTCTTCCTTTTGTTCCATGGCGCTTAAATAATCGCCAAACCCCGTTAAGAATTCTACATTGGAAACATCGAGCGCTTCATTGTTAAGCATCAGATTATAGAGCGCTGAACGTGCTTTTTTAACATCACTTTGCTCTGAACGGTAGTCAGATAATTCCTTTCCTAAAAAGGTGTCTTTGCCTAGTGCTTTGCGCAATATGCTATCACTTTTCAATAAATTTCCGTAGGCTCTTTTCATCATGATCATCTCGGCCCCATTTCCTTTTTTTTCGCCAGCCACTTCTTGCTTGGCGCGAACCCATGCATTGTACAAATAGAAACTCTCTTTATTGAACTTAACGACCAAGGGATCGATGTTCTCAAACTCGGTTTTGTATTTATGATATACGCGTGCTGCCTCGTAAGAATCTTTTTCGACATTGCGTCCATCTTTTCCTCCTAGGAAATTCCAGCCATGTATATCATCGATGTATCCATTCTTATCATCATCTATGCCGTTTCCGGGCACTTCCTTTGAATTTGTCCACAGCACAGAACGCAGGTCTTCATGCAGCGTATCAATGCCCGAGTCAATGACGGCCACGATAACGGGCTGACTTTTTCGTTGTTGGTTGCGCAAATAGGCATAGGCTTTGTCCAGGCTAATGCCGGCATAACCACTATCTCGTTGATCGAGTAAGTGCCATCCTTTTGGGACCTCTTTTCTTACTGCGGTCGAATGCGTTTGTGCAAATACAGTCAGTTGAAGAAATACTGCGGTTACGACTAGAAGGATACGATTTTTGTTCATATTATTTTTTTAGATGTCAAATTGTATGCCCTGTGCCAGGGGGATCGATC
>JBIIHS010000053.1:0-8870 GCA_044235515.1 Chitinophagaceae bacterium
AACCATTGGACGAACCCCCACCGCAACCGCCGTGGCCAGTTTGTATCGCGATCTAGATGAGGCGGTGGCCGGATTTGATGCCGGCGGTTCTCAACCGATAATCGCATACGGACGCGTCAATAAAGGCGTGGCCTTAGGATTAAAGGCAAGATTGGCAATGTTGATAAAGGATTTTGCTACCGCCAAGGCTGCTACCTTATCTGTTATCTCTTCGAATGGTTACGGATTGAACCCTCGCTATACCGACTTATTTATGCTGGCCGGGCAGCGCACCAATGCCGGCCGCGAGTTGATGTTCGTACAGACTTATCCAACCGATGTATTGAATCCGCAAAACTGGCTTACGGTGTTGACGATCCCTCGTCAGGTAGGGACCTCGCAGAGTAGCCATTTTCCCAGTCAACAGTTGGTCGATCTGTACGAAGCCCGCGATGGAAATCGAATCGATCGCTCTCCCTTGTATAGTGCAGCGGCGCCCTCGCAGAACCGTGACCCACGGCTTCGTTGGACCGTCTATATGCAGGGCGATACCATGGTGCATAATACTGCTTTAGCGGCCAGCCTTCCTTATGTACAACCCAAGGAGCGTACCATCTTTAATATTTACAGTAATACGATATTCAAGTTCAATTGGAATACGGGCGTATATGATAGTCGTCCCAACAATATCGATTGGATCGGCTATTTAGTATCACCATGGTTTGCCGGCGCTACCGGTAGCAGTGGTGGGGTAGGATACGTGTGGAGAAAATATGTTGACTCTACGCAGTATTCTTGGGAGACCAAGACCGGCTACATCAATATGCGTTATGCCGAGGTCTTACTTACCTACGCGGAGGCTAAAGTAGAATTGGGTGAGGTTGACGCAACCGTATGGAATGCGATCAACGCGGTACGGGCTCGAGCAGGCATGCCGGCCGTAACGACTACCTCTACATCGGAGTTGCGTGAGATCATACGCAGAGAGCGTGCTGTGGAGTTTGCAGGAGAAGGTCTTCGTTTGATCGACCTACGTCGTTGGGACCTTTACAATACTGCTATGACCATGCCGGTGATAGGGGTATCGCTCAATCCCGCCGATCCGGCCGAGACACCAAGCTTTAGTGCCGATGGGCTGCCAGTCTATTCTGCCGCCAGTATAACCAAGCGCTTAAAGACAAGAGCACAGACGCGCGTTAATACCAATGCTCGTTATAAGCTATGGCCCATTCCGCAAGGGGAGATCGATAAGAATAAGAATATCATTCAAAACCCCGGATGGCAATAATAAGTTTGCTAACCCATTTCAAGAGGCTGTTCGCTACTGAACGGCCTCTTTTTTTATCTTATCATTTTACTGTTCTTTTGTGTTGTCACAAGATCAACTGTCAATCCGATTGCTATGAATCGAGAATCCTCCCTTGATGCGTTACGGGGCCTCGCCATACTGGGAATGGTATTGTCGGGTAGTATTGCCTTTGGTGGTGCCCTGCCCGAGTGGATGTATCATGCACAGGTACCCCCGCCACTACATCAATTTGATGCATCCCTGCCAGGAATTACCTGGGTCGATCTAGTCTTTCCTTTCTTTTTATTTAGTATGGGTGCCGCTATTCCACTTGCTCTTCGCGGGGCGATCGAGCAAAGAAAGGCGACTATCTTTTTTTGGGGCTTGGCTGCTAAACGTTTTTTCTTGCTGGCTTTCTTTGCCCTGTTTACCCACCACGTAAAGGCCTGGATTATTGCCCCCGCACCGGGGATAAAAGAACACGCTCTCTCCCTGCTGGCATTTGCCCTTTTATTTGGTATTTTTTATTCAGGATGGAAGGGTTCGTTTGCTCGTTATGCAAATGGAATACGCATCGGATGTTTTTCCATAGCCATTTTTCTTTTATGGATACTTCCCTTTCATGGAGGCAAAGGGTTCGATCTCTTTAAGAGTGATATTATCTTGATGGTTTTGGCCAATATGGCTTTTTTTGGAACGCTGATCTATTTTTTTACGGCCAAAAACCCATGGCTGCGTTTATTGATCTTGTTGGGAGTAGCTGCCGTAATCTTATCGGCCAGGGAGTCTGCTGATAACCCGGTAAAATCGTTCTTTATGTTTCAGGAGTTGGCGGGTTTCAGATTCGACTGGCTTTATAAATTTTATTTTCTGAAATATCTGTTTATTGTATTGCCCGGTACCCTGGCCGGAGAATGGATGATGCATTCTTCATGGGGTCAATTGCCGAAGCAATCCCGTTTCGAAAAATGTGCCTATGGCACTATAGTCTTATTCTTAGTGATAGGGCTCTTATTTTTCTTATTATATCGCGATCATCCCTTGGCTGCGGGCGGCATTGGTGTGTGGGTGTTGTTGTTTTTCTCTAGTATTTTAATCTGGGTTTATTCACGCCGCTTTCTTGCGCTCTTTTCTTTACAAAAACTAGTCAAAGCCGGCCTTTTTCTTTTATGGCTTGGTCTCTTACTGGAGCCATATGAAGGCGGAATAAAAAAAGATCCTTCTACGTTCAGTTATTATTTTGTTTGTAGCGGTTTGGCATTTTTGATCTTGCCCTTGCTTAAGATGTTAGTAGAAAGCGCATTACTACGAAATGTGATGGGCTGGTTGCAGGACTTGGGAAAAAACCCCATGCTGGCCTATGTTGCCGGAGCCCTCTTGATTTTGCCTATTCTTTCGATAACAGGGCTCAAGGGTTACTGGGATCAATTAAATCAAAACCCCTGGCAGGGGCTACTAAAGGGCGTTTTATTTACCGGCTTGGTCGTTTGGGTCACGCGTTTTTCGGTGAAGAAAAAGTGGTTCTGGAAAACCTAGGTTCCTTTACTCGATCAGCGTAAGATTTTTGATCGTAAAGCCCGCTCCTGGATGAAGGCTGTTGAACGTAACTTTATCGAGTGCTAGTGGACGATCAAAGAATAGATGCCAAGCTTTTTCTTCTTGACCCCGGGTATAGGCGTAGCAGATCCGATTATCTTGTATAGTCCTGACTTCGGCCCCATAGCGAATGATTCTCTCTACTACCAACTTCTCCTGCATATATCCCCTAAGTATGGCTACGGGAGTTGATTCGGGTAACAATGTTTCCGTAACGCTTGTGAGCTGGATGCCGATGATGGAGTCGCCGCTTTTTATACGAATGCTAATCTCGCTAGGTCTTTGTTGTCCTATTGCTGTACATCTATTTTGTAGGGCAATGGTAGTGTCGAGCGTTCTTCCGACTCTTGTTTCGATCGGCTGCGGTTGTCTGTAAAAATTTTCAGCCCAGCGTTGAACGGGGTCGTACGGTAAATCTGCCGGTAATTCTTTTCTACCACTCCAGGCATAGTCCAGGGCCAATACATAGGCTCCGAATTGTTCGATGTTAAGGAGCATGTTCCTTTCACTACTTTCAAAATCTGCCCAGGTGGTTTGCAACAAGCCGGCTTGTTGATCGATTGCAGCCAAGGTAAAGCCTCGAACATTGTTAGGTAATAGCCATGGTGAGGCCAAGGGTTTGAATCCTGCTTGTTTCCAAAGTTGAAGACTGCTTTTGTACAAGGTTGGATCAGGATCGCCGATATAATGCCAATCGGCTATCCATGTTCCAGGGGGAATTTGGTTACGGATGGTGCGCGCTCTTTTTGGTGTAATGCCATTGCAGGCATCCGGCGCTTCTCCCGGGGCCAGTCCCATATCGCCCCATATCATGAGTCCTGCTTTTTTTGTCCGGGCAAAACGATCTAATACCCCAAGTTGTTTTTTGAAGAGGGCGATTTCTTTCTCTTTGGGAAGCTGAAAGCCGATCATGCCAATTTCGTCGAATCCTACATGTAGGGTAGTGGGCTTTAATAGGGAAAAGGCCTCTTCCCAAATAGTGAGGATTGCTTTACGAGCAGCCGGTTTTCTGGCATCCAGTGTATAAGGATACTGTGGATTAACGGCCCACTGGCGGGTAGAGATCGGTTTAAAGAACCATTCCATATGACCCAGACTCTGGATGAGCGGGATGGGTTCAACTTGTTTCTCTCGGAGATAGGTAAATTCTTTTTGCAGATCTTCTAAGGGAGCTGAGATACTGTTGTGTATGGAGGGAAAAGAAGTCCAAGCGGCTTGTTCGCACTGAATTACTGTCTTATTCATCTTGAGAGGTAAGAGAACCTTATCGTACATTCTCTTATGAAAGGACCAAGCGGTGGGCCCCGTAAACATATGAATGCCTCTGAATGAAAGCGCCGGGCCATCTTCTATTTGACAAAAGGGGATAGCTAATTTTCCTGCTTTATTCTGCGTCAGTTGTGCCAGGGAGTAGATCGCATACTGCCAAGCGGGTGCATCCGCAAAATCAATTAGAATTCCTTCGCTATTTACACGTAAGCGGTAATGTTCTGCTCGTAGTGTAGAGTCTTGCCGTAGCAGTATCGAAGGATGTATGGCGGGGACCGATAACCAAGCATGCTGTAGAAGTTCTCGGTATAATTTAAGACTTGAATCCAAGAGCGATTGTCGATGGGGCCCATACCGAGAAAAGGTCTTTTCAGTAGCTTCTGTTATAGTTGTCGTGCTATTGGAGAGGGGTAGGTCATAAAAATTTTGCTCATAGGTTTCTTGTATGGGGCGAGGCATTAAGAACGGAGTAGGGGTAGCAGGCGGGATCCAGCTCTTTATTCTTTTGTTTTTGGGGGTAATCTCAAGGGATGCCCTACCGGCTTCGGATATGTCGCTGCGTTCAGGATAGGGACCGATGTGCTCAATGACGAACTTTCTTTTTAAGGGGGTAGATCCTGTAACAGGAATTTGACTTTCGTATAGCAAGAGGTGTTGAGCCCGTCTGGTGTAGTTGTTAGGGGCAGGGTTGGGATCCTCGTCTTTCTTTACGCGAAACGGCTGGCTATTACTAAACCGATAGTTGCCCACTGGAGAAAACACATAGAGTACGGTATCGAAAAAGGCATTTAGTTTCTCACTTTCGATCGTGCCTCGACTGTCTTGCCATCTGGCCTCGGTAAAATAGGGGAGCCAAAGCTTGGTATAGGTCAGATCGGCCTGCCCTGTTTTAGTATCATTTCTCTTACAATCGATGGTGAGATAAGCGATATTACCTTGCTCTAACAGCTTAGCGGTTCCACTGATCGCTGTATTGTGACTGCCAATGTAAAGAATATCTTGACCGGCAACCGTAGAGTCAGCGTCTTGCTCCCACCAGGTAAAATAATATTCGTGCTTTGTTCGGTCGGAAGTAAAAAAATTGATTTCGGAACCTGTAGCGATCTCAATATTTTTCGCACTTAATAGTAATCCCTTCTTTGGGATCAGTCGTGCCATTCGCTGGGTTGCATCATTCATGACCTGTGCTGACGCTGATGCCGGTCCCACCACCCAAAAGAGCGCTGTTAACAGCACAAGAACCGCACTTCTCCTATTCATAGACGGTATAGGTTAGAGTGCCTCCTTCCAATAAGGCGGCATGGGAGATGGTTTTGACAGGCACCTCTTTATTATTAAATCGTATCGATGCGATGCCATTCTTGTTGGGCTCCTTTATTTTTTTTACTTCAATGGCCAGCGTTTTTCCATTGGGTAGCTGTAGTTGTGCCGAGCGTACAAGCGGAACGCCAAATACATATTCTCCGCTCGCGGGATTCAGTGGGTACATGCCCAGTGAGGTCCAGATATACCAGGCGCTCATTTGGCCACAGTCATCGTTTCCGGTTAGTCCATCAGGTCCGGTTTTGTACATGCTGTCTGCTACTACGCGAAGCCAGTGAGCGGCTTTATCCGGTGCGCCTAAGGCCGTGTATAGATAAATGATATGGTGACTTGGCTCATTGCCATGTGCGTATTGTCCGATCAGACCGGTCACATCGATGGATACATTGTCACCATGTAGTTCGGACGGAGCCGAAAAAAGTTCATCGAGTTTTTTGATAAGGGCTTGATTGCCTCCGTGTAATTGTGCAAATCCCGGAATATCGTGTGGTACGAAAAAGCTATGCTGCCAGGCGGTCCCCTCGATATATTGTCCATCAAATCCATGTTCGCTAAGTAGCGGATCGAAAGGTTCTATAAATTGACCTTGACTATTCTTGGAACGAAAAAAACCTGTGTTGATATCAAAAAGATGTTTATAGGACTCCGCCCTTTTCATAAAAAGCGCATAGTCCTCTTTCTTGCCTAATTTTTTTGCCACTTGGGCGATGCACCAGTCATCGAAGGCGTATTCGAGTGTTATTGTAACACTCCATCCGTGTTTATCTTGGGGCAAATAGCCGTATTTTATATAATCCGGGGTGCCTCGTTGGTGCTGAAAAGCGCTTTTGCGCATTGCTTGGTAGACGCTCTCTGCATCAAGACTTTTATTTTCTTTTAAGATCGCATCGGCTAAGATAGGGATGCTATGGTAGCCGGTCATCGTATTGGCCTCCCAGCTACTGATGTCCCAAACGGGTAAGAGGCCATTGTCCTGATAAAAGGCCATCATACTTTGTAACATATCGGTGTGTCGCATGGGTTGCGTGATACTAAAGAGTGGATGTAATGCCCGAAAGACGTCCCATTGCGAAAAAATGGTATAGTTGTCTTTTCTGTCCTTTCCTGATCGTAACTGATCGCGATGGGTCTTGTACGAGCCATCCCGATCGCTGTTAATGACTGGAGCTAGACAGGTCCGGTACAGGGCCGTGTAGAAGTTGGTGGCCTTGTTTCGGTCGGTGGTATCAATCTTTATTTTACAAAGTTCTTCTTCCCAACGAGTAGTGGCTGCGGTGGCATAGAGATCGAGTTGTCCGGGTTCTTGTTGTCTTGCTTCTGACAGTGCTTTTTCGGTACTCACGGTGCTTAACGAGACGCTCATTTGTAAGGGAGAGTGGGTACGAAACTGAAGGGCCAATTTTATTTTTTTGCCCCAGGCCTGCTCACCATTCTGTAAGGAATCATCGATGAAAAAATAATCCATTACCGGTAAGGTAAAACGGGCGGCAAAATAGACTTTTTGACCCTTGGCCCATCCGGTGCTGTACCGATACCCGACCAGGGTGTACGGATCAAGTAATTGCAGCATACCGTCGGTGGATTGATCCCAGTTGATCGCAAAACCCATATCGAAACGAAGCCAACCCGTTTTGTCGGGAAATTGATATCGATGAAAGCCGGTACGGTCCGTAGCACTTAGCTCGGCTGTAATGCCATTGCTTAAGGCTACCCGGTAATAACCGGGTCGAGCCAATTCGGATGTGTGTGAGAAAGGGATCTTGATCTTTGGGGCGCGAATAGAAAGCGTATCACTGAGAGGCAGTACAGAAATATCACACCAATCGCCAATACCCGTCCCGCTCAAGTGGGTATGGCTGAATCCTGCGATGGTGTGGCTGCTATAGTGATACCCGCTACACCAGTCCCAGCCCTCGTCTCCATTGTCCGGGCTCAGTTGCACCATTCCAAACGGAACCGTAGCGCCAGGATAGACATGGCCGTGTCCACCGGTCCCTAAAAAAGGATCGACCCATTTTGTATAGTGTTGTGCCAGCAATAATTGACTAAGCAGGCAAAAGCAGATCAAAAAAAAGCTGCGCATAGATTTATTTTATAAAGGGGTATTGCCCCTGAAACCAAGCCGGGATATCTTTAATGCCCTCGTAGAAGAAAAAAGATTCGCCCTTGAATCCATTATTTCGGTTAGCTTGTATCATTTGACTCAGAAAGCCGGCAGAGGCCACATAGGTTCCTGATTTTAACAAGACACCGGGATAGAGGGGGACTTGTGAATTCCGATAAAAACTTTTTTGTTGAACCAAGGTGCTAGTATAGGCATTGATATCATATCGATAGCATTGCGGAAAGACTGCATCTACCCAAGCACTATCGACCCACGTTGGCCAGTCTTGTAAATATTCATTCAAGCTGAATGGGTAGGGGCTTGGTGACATAGTAAACTGCACCGTAGGACGCAGGGTCTTGACTTCTTGGCGAAGCCGCTTTAAAAAGGCGTTAAGCTTTTTGGCGCGCCAGCTGATCCAACTCGCATCGGAAATAGTGGTGGGAGGAGAGGCCCCGGCGTTCTCTGACTGGTATAGTGCGACCGTGTACGGATCATATCCTCCTGAAGAGGGCATGGCCGGTAGCCGGTCATCTCCCTGTACGCCATCGATCGCATATTTGGATACCACTTCTTTAAAAAGATCGATCATGAATTGCTGTACTTCGGGGTGTAGTCCATTGAGCCAATCAAAACCATTTTTAACGACCAGGTTGCCCGCCATGTCGCGAGCAGCCCAGTGCGGCTTGGCCGCTACGATAGGTCCCCCGGAGGCGCTGTACGAAGAAGAAAAACCATACTCGAACCAAGCATGTACTTTTAATCCGGCGGCCCGTGCCTCTTCGATGCATTCTTGTAAGGGATCTCGGCCAGCGAAACGCTCTAAAATGGGTTTGCCGATCAATGAATTCATGACCGCGCTGGGGTAGATCGTGCGGGCATTGTTGTACACTACTATAAAAAGATGATTGATGCCGGCTGCTTTGCAATTGGTAACCATTTGCTTGATCTGATCTCTGCTATCAAGCGCCGTGCTGGCCGTGGTGGTAACCCAGGCGCCCCGAATGGCATTAGGGTCCCAGGCAGGGGTTGGAGGAATGACCGGGCCGGGTGGGGCTGTTTTTTTCTTGCAGGCTGCTAATAGCAGTAAAAAGGCAAGTGATAGGACTATCGATCTTTTAATTGGGGCTGAGGCTAACGCTATGGATCGCATAAGATAATTAAATCGAGGGAAGGCAAGTTCAACTCGAATCTATTTAATAAATATTATAAAATAATAAAAAGTTTTTAAAATAATTTATTTAGCCAGTACCTTTCCAGTACTAAAGACCTGCCGCTTGCCTATGCAACAAAACCCTTCAAAAAATCCTT
>JBIIHS010000054.1:0-8770 GCA_044235515.1 Chitinophagaceae bacterium
ATTATGCCCCCCAAAACCAAAGGTATTGCTCAGGGCAGCCCTTACTGGACGAGGCTGCGCCTTGTTAAAAGTAAAGTTGAGGCGCGGATCGATCTCCGGATCGTCAGTAAAATGATTGATGGTAGGTGGTACCACATCGTGCATTACCGCTTTAATGCTGGCAATGGCCTCAATAACCCCGGCGGCTCCCAGGCAATGGCCGGTCATTGATTTGGTAGCACTGATATTGAGTTGATAGGCATGTTCTCCAAAAACTGCAGTAATCGCCTTTACCTCGGCTCCGTCTCCTATAGGAGTAGAGGTTCCATGCGTATTGATATAATCGATTTCATCAGGACGCATACCGGCATCGTCAAGTGCGGCCAGCATTACGTTACGTGCACCAAGCCCTTCGGGATGCGGCGCTGTAATGTGATAGGCATCGGCTGTAGCCCCACAACCGGCTACTTCGCAATAGATCGTAGCCCCACGGGCTATGGCATGATCTAGGTCCTCTAATACCAACATTCCGGTAGCTTCTCCCATAACAAACCCGTCACGGTCCTTATCGTACGGGCGACTGGCGGTCTTGGGGTCATCATTGCGCTCACTCATGGCCTTCATCGCATTGAAGCCCCCTACCCCGGCCTCGCTGATCACGGCTTCGCTGCCTCCGGTCAAAATAATATCGGCCTTACCCAAGCGGATCAAGTTAAAGGCGTCCATAATGGCATTGGTGCTGCTGGCACAAGCACTCACTACGGCAAAATTGGGACCCCGCAGGTTATGCCGCATGCTGATCTGCCCGGCAGCGATGTCCAAGATCATCTTGGGAATAAAGAAAGGATTGAATCGGGGCGTACCATCTCCTTTTGCAAAATCGGTCACCTCGTGCTGAAAGGTAGTAAGTCCACCAATTCCACTGGCAAACACCACCCCCACACGATCGGGGTTAATATTCTCTTTGTTCAATCCCGCATGTTGCATGGCCTGATCACTCACCGCCAAGGCCAGCTGGGTGAAGCGGTCGAGCTTGCGTGCTTCTTTGCGATCCATAAACTGTGTTGGATCGAATCCCTTGATCTCGCAGGCAAATTTGGTACGAAATCGAGATGCATCGAACTGGGTAATCAGGTCAGCGCCGGATACGCCGGCCAATAAGCTATCCCAGTATTCATTCAAGGTGTTACCAATTGGGGTAATGGCCCCCATGCCAGTAACCACAACGCGCTTTAATTGCATACAGGGAAGATAGAATTTGTTTTTTAAAAAAACCGCCTTCCGAAGATCTGGTTAAAGATACAGGAAGGCGGTATGAATGTTTTTCCGATCAGGGAAAGATATGCTGCGGACGGGGCAGGCTTACTTGGCGTGCTCTTCCAAATAAGTGATGGCCTGACCCACCGTGGTGATGGTCTCAGCTTGTTCGTCGGGGATGGAAATGTTGAACTCCTTTTCGAATTCCATGATTAACTCAACAGTGTCGAGAGAGTCGGCACCCAAATCGTTGGTAAAGGATGCTTCGTTGTTTACCTCGGCTTCTTCTACGCCCAGCTTGTCAACGATGATCTTCTTAACTCTTGATGCAATGTCTGACATGATTTTTGATTTTGGTTTCAGGGAGCAAAAATATAGTATTTAGTTAATTCGACACAAGAAAGAAACTATTTTCAAAACTACCCCTAATGGGCTGATAATAAGGGGGCTACTGACCCCTTTTGGGGAAACCGAAAAAACCGCTTACAAAGAACATTGTTCGGCAACGAAATTTTGCCTATTTTCAGAGACAATGGCGCTTAAGATAATTGAACACGGCAGCAGCGAATACCAACAAATGGTAGCCCTGCGCGATTCCATTCTCAGAAGACCCCTCGGGCTTCATTTTGACCAAGCCGAGCTGGACCAAGAAGCGCGTCATATTCTGATCGGGGCCTTCGAAGAGGACGATATACTGGGCTGCTGCATGCTGATAGAAGAAAATCCGCAGACCGTTCGGCTGCGTCAAATGGCGGTCTATAACGAAAAACAGGGCAAGGGCATTGGCCGGGCGCTAATGAATTTTGCCGAGACATTGGCCCGCGATCGGGGCTATAAGTTACTGACCATGCATGCCCGAAAAGATGCCCAGGGATTCTATGAAAAAATGGGATACAGCACCTCCGGGGACGAGTTCAAAGAGATCACCCTTCCGCACCTGATCATGCAAAAAAAACTCTGATCATTTTTTGGGTGTTCTTAACTCTTTCTCTCCTACACTCCACGTTCCCAATAATTCTCCTTTAGTACCCAGATACTCCACCTTCAGCACCCGAGCCCCGCGCGGCCCACTAATGGATATCTTACCGTAGTTGTGCTTTTGATCTACCCCCAGTACTCGGTAGGGATTGTTTTTTTCTGGGCCCCCAAATACATGGGTAGCCGAGGTGAGTGGAGAAACGGTAATGTCATAGAGGGGATAGGTGCCGGGGCGATCCACTTTGATGATCTCGCTATGATGGCGATCTCCGGTCAGGAACACCACACCATTTACGGAATAGGCTTGTAAGAAATTCATCAGTTCGTAATATTCGGCCGGAAAATCGAGCCAGCGATCAAAAGGCGAAACGGGATTGAGTACCTGGCTACCGACCCCAATGATCTTAAAGGGGGCATTGCTGCTTAACAGGGCCGTCTTTAGCCAGTCAAGCTGCTCCCTTCCGATCATCGTTTTATTGGGGTTGGGCTTGCCATTGATCGAGTCACGCTCATTGTCGGCGCTGCGCCACCAGCGATCATCCAACAAGAAAAGATCGGCATCCCCATAACTGTACTGTGTATAGATGCCCTGGCCATTCATTCCCGAAGAAGGGTTACAGAAATAACTATTGAACACTTTGCGACTGGTCTCTTTCAAATGATAAGAAGAGCCCATATTGTTGGGCCCATAATCATGGTCGTCCCAAATGGCAATATGAGACATGGCTTTTAGCAGGGGCTGCAGCGTGGGGGTGGCACGGTCGTGGCTGGCCCGATTCCAAAGACCCCACTCACTGTAGTAATCTACTTCTCTGGTATACCAGGCATCGCCCAGCCAGAACATAAAAGCAGCCTGTTCTCGGGCCATTGCTAAAAAGATCGAGTCGTTACTACCATAGGGCGTGCCCGGACGATCATAGGCAGGGTCGTTGATGTAGGAACAAGAGCCGGCCAAAAAACTAAAGTCAGGAGCAGGCGAGCGCCATTGCCAAAGGGGCTTGGTAGTAAATTCTCCCCCCTGATCGCTGGGCTTTCCATTGACCCAAATCTGATATTGATAAGTGGTATTAGGCTCGAGCCCCCCTACTGAAAATTGAATAGGATTAAAAGGCCTTTGCAACTCACCCCGGTAGGACACATCTGTAAAGTTCTTCTCTCCTTTTTTGGTAACACGTATAGAGGCGGATCTGACCGAAGGCGATAATTCGACCCAAACTTTTGCATCCCGCAATTCGACCGGACCCAGCATGGGGCCAGAGACGATCAAAGATTGGGCAGATAATAAAAGGGAAAGGGAGATTGAGGCAAGGAGTAAGGTGACTCTACGCATCTGAACTATTTTTCACAAAGTTATTCGTGAAAAATCAGCGAGCTAAAAGTTTTTTTACTCGATTATTTACTCATCATCTGCTTGGCCTCGATACTAAGGGTAGCATGTGGAACAGCGCGTAAACGAGCTTTGTCGATCAGCTTACCGGTAACACGGCAGATACCATAGGTCTTGTTCTCTATGCGCATCATGGCTTTTTCCAAATGATCAATAAAGGTGATTTGACGGCTGGCCATCTGAGAAAGCTGTTCTCTTTCCATGCTAACGCTACCATCTTCCATGGTCATATAGCGAGCATCGTCCATATCGCCTCCTTCGTCTTTGCGTGTGATCAATCCCTGCAAATAGGTCAACTCTTTTTTGGCAGCATCCAATTTACGCATGATGATCTCTCTGAACTCGACCAGATCGGCATCAGAATAGCGTTGGGTAGGCCCATTTGCGATTTGTTGCAGGCGAGTATCCAATACAGACTTTGTAAACTCGGGTTCGTATTTAACAGAACTCTTGGTGGTTGTTTTGGGTATAACCAACTTGGCAGGACGTGCGGGCTCTTTTTTAGTAACGGGCTTAACCTGTGGTTTGATGGAAACCAGAGAACTAGGATCAACGCCCCCTTTTTTTGCAGAAGGGGCAGGAATGGGAGCAGGCTTTGCAGCGGGCAAGCTTGCTTTAGGAGCAGGCTTAGCTCCTGGGGTAGCAGCCGCTTTTTGAGCGGGGGCAGCACCCTTCGAAACGGGCTTTGTAGCGGTATTACTGGTGGGCTTAGCAACAGACTTGCTCGCAGAAACCACAGCACCTTTGGTTGACTTTTGGACAGGTTTTTGTGCAGAAGCCTTGGCTACAACTTTTGCAGTTGGCTTCGCAAGAGGCTTTGCCGTATTTTTTACAACTGGCTTTTTACTAACAGGCGCAGCCTTTTTTGCAACTGGCTTTGCTGGTTTTTTGACCGCCGCTTTAGCAGGTTTTGCCGGCTTTTTGGGTGCTGCTTTTTTTACTACACTCTTAGCGGCTGGCTTTTTTGCAGCCGGCTTGGCGGGCTTCTTAGGGGCGGCCTTCTTGGGCGCCGGTTTCTTTTTCACTGCCATGGTTTAGCCTTTTTTTGTTACGTACACGTTGATGATTTCTTCGTTAATATCGATCGCTGTAGCGTTAGACAGCGAAGAAACAAATTCCAGTTCATCAGCCAGAATTTCGGCGCAAATATAGGTTTTATAGTTGGCCAGCGCTTCTGTTAAAGAAGCGGCACCCATAACCTGAACAAGAATCCTGTCCGTTAATTCAAAGCCCGAATCTTTCCTGATTTTTTGCACCCGGTTAACAAACTCGCGGACAAGCCCTTCGGCAGCCAATTCGGGGGTGATGGTAATATCAAGGGCCACGGTCAACTTTCCCTTAGAGGCCACAGTCCAGCCGGGTATATCCTCGCTGGTTATATCAGTATCCGTCAGCAAAATGGTAATAGGTCCTTCCTCAAGTTGGATTGTATACGAACCCTCTTTCTCTAGAAGGGCAATATCAGATTGCGAAAAGCTAGCCAATGCCGTACTAACTGCTTTCATTTTTGAACCCAGTTTTTTACCTAAGGCAACAAAATTGGGTTTGATCTTTTTACTAATAAATGTATTATCGGCATAGAGATAAGCGATCTCTTTGACGTTTACCTCTGTTTTGATCAATTCAGCAACGGCCTCCAGCTGTGCTTGCATCGATTTATCGAGAACAGGGATCAGAACTTTTTGCAAGGGCTGACGCACTTTGATAGTAGCTTTCTTGCGAAGTGATAATACCAGCGAAGAGGCATCTTGTGCCAACTGCATTCTTTCCTCGAGCAAGTGATCGACACAAGCTGCATCGGTCACCGGATACAAAACATGATGCACCGACTGTTCCGCAAAGCGGCCCGAAGCACGGTTAAGCTCCGTGAACAAGGCATCACTAAAGAAAGGAGAAATGGGGGCCATCAAACGAAGCACCGTCTCGAGACACTCATACAAGGTTTGATAGGCACTGATCTTATCAATCGAATAGTCCCCTTTCCAAAAGCGACGACGACAAAGACGTACATACCAATTACTGAGTTGCTCATCTACAAAATCCTCGATCAGACGACCTGCAGCCGTAGGCTCATAGTCATTCATCAATTCCGTTACGCGTGCGATCAGTGTATGAAGACAAGACAAGATCCACCGATCGATCTCAGGTCGCTGTGCTACTGGGATCTTGCTTTCCTTGTATGTAAAGCCGTCTACATTAGCATACAGCACAAAGAACTGATAGGTATTGTAAAGGGTGCCGAAAAATTTACGTTGTACTTCGCGGATGCCTTCTATATCGAATCGAAGATTATCCCAAGGAGAGGCATTGGTGATCAGGTACCAGCGTGTCGCATCGGCCCCAAAACTATCGATGGTAGCAAAGGGATCGACCACATTGCCCAATCGTTTGCTCATCTTGTTGCCATTCTTATCGAGCACCAGCCCATTGCTGACCACGGTTTGATAAGCGACCGAGTCGAAGAGTAAACAGGCAATGGCATGGAGTGTATAGAACCAACCACGCGTCTGGTCCACGCCTTCGGCAATAAAACTAGCCGGAAAGGAATGTTCGTTCGCACCCGTTTTGTTGCTGAGGGCATGATAGCGGAAAAAATTCTCCGGACTGAGCGGACCATATAATTCCGAAGAGGTATCGGGCAATCCCCATTGTGCATAGGGCATAGCACCGGAATCGAACCAAACATCGATCAGGTCGGGTACCCGTCGCATGGGTTTACCTGTGGCACTTACCAAGATGATATCATCCACATAGGGTTTGTGCAGGTCGCTCACCAACTTATCGATACAGCCCTCCAGGTCGGAGACGCCCTTTTTGCAAGCGCCCATTTCGTAGCCAGCCGCTACACTTTTTTTGATCTCTTCTTTAAGCTGTGCGATCGTACCTATACAAATAGTTTCATCGCCCTCTTCGGTTCGCCAAATAGGAAGGGGGGTTCCCCAATAACGGCTGCGGCTCAAATTCCAATCGACCATATTCTCCAGCCAATTGCCAAATCGTCCTTCGCCGGTGGAGGCTGGTTTCCAATTGATAGTTTTGTTAAGGGCCACCATACGGTCGCGCAGGGCGGTGGTTTTAATAAACCAGGCATCGAGCGGATAGTAAAGAATGGGTTTATCCGTACGCCAGCAATGCGGATAGGAGTGTTCGTATTTTTCGACCTTAAAGGCCCGATTCTCTTTTTTGAGTTTAACCGATATATCGATATTGACATCCACAAAGGCGGGATCGTTCTTGTAGTCCTTTACATAACGGCCACTGAACTCCCCCACTCCGTCTATGAACTTTCCTTCGCGGTCTACCAGGGTCAATATCCCAATGCCGTATTTTTTGCCCACCTTATAGTCGTCGGCCCCAAAGGCAGGAGCGGTATGCACAATGCCGGTTCCATCTTCGGTAGTTACAAAACTATCGGTAAGGACTCTGAACGGACGTGCACCGGGGGAAATACTTTCTATTTGAGAAGCACTATTCGCTTCAAAGGTCAGTAGCTGCTCGTAGGTACAATCTTCCAGCTGCAAACCCGTAAAGGTGGTCAGGAGCTTCCAGGGTAATACCTTTAGCTTTTCTTGCCCGGTTTCAATGGGTTGATTCTCTCCCTCGGGCTTAAAATATTTTGACAACAGCGATTTGGCTACTACCACATTGACGGGTAAGAATGTATACGGATTGAGCGTGCTTACCAGCACGTATTCGATCTGGGGCCCTACCGTAAGACCCAGATTTGAAGGCAGGGTCCAGGGTGTAGTGGTCCAGGCTAGCAAGTATACATCGGCTGAAAGTTGCGATTGCGTGTGGTCAAATAAAAACTGAGAGCGATCCGTATTGACCAGCTTGAACATGGCCACACAGCTGGTGTCCTTTACTTCTTTGTACGTGCCGGGCTGATTTAATTCATGTGAACTGAGCCCGGTACCTGCCGCAGGAGAATAGGGCTGAATGCTGACACTCTGATAGAGCAACCCCTTTTTGAATAATTCACTGAGCAGCCACCACAATGTCTCGATGTAGCTATTTTCAAACGTAATATATGGATCGTGCAGGTCTACCCAATAGCCCATTTTACGGGTAATATCATCCCATTTGTCCTTGTAGCGAAGGACCGCCTCGCGGCAGGCTTTATTGTAGTCAGCAACCGAAATCTTGACCCCAATATCTTCTTTGGTAATGCCCAGTTCTTTTTCGACCCCCAATTCTATGGGTAGACCATGGGTATCCCATCCCCCTTTTCGTTTTACCTGGTAACCTTGCATGGTCTTGTAACGACAAACCAGATCTTTGAGCGTACGAGAAATAACATGGTGAATACCGGGCATCCCGTTAGCGCTGGGAGGACCTTCGTAAAAGACAAAGGGGGTGGCTCCTTCGCGCAGCGAAACACTCTGCTCAAAAGCACCTGCAGCAGACCAACGATCCAGGACCTCTTTTTCGATGGCTGGCAGGTTCAGACCCGTAAATTCTCTGTACTTGACACTCATAGCAGTAATGAGCCCTTTGTTATCGGCCGAAACCCAATAAGGACGGGCTTTTAAGCGGGCAAAGGTACGAAATAAAACTGCCCCGGAAACGGGGCAGCTCTCAGAATATCAACGTAAAATACTTATTGGGCAATCATAATACCCTTGGCGGTAATACGCACTTCTTTCTGGGGTTCCTTGATAGCATCGATCTCGGCCTGCGATTTTTTGGCATCTTCCGCATAGTGCTTTAACTCGGCTACCGACGTGGTCTTCATTTTGGCCTCACCATCTATGATCACTTTTTTACCCTTGGCTGCAAGCGGCAAAAAGAACCCATAATCCTTCATTTTAACCATTACTTCTTCACCCGCAGGCAACTCCAATTTTAGCCAGCAACCCTTTTTTTCACATACGTCCTTGATCTTAGCCACGATCTTGACCTCGGCAAAATCACTTCCGCCCTTTACTTTACTGACTACATCCACCAGGGCAAGGGCCCCTTCCGGATTTACTTTTTCGCCATAAAAATCACCGGGCTTGGCATCACCGGCCGGAGGTTGGGCCCAGGCACCAATCGTAGTAGCCATTAACAATAGACCGAACAATATTTTTTTCATAAAACAGATTTTTTAGTAAAGGATAAAGGTACAAAATTGAAATGGGAGCAGCAAAGCTGCTGTATTACCCTAGACAAAACAAACGATCTTAG
>JBIIHS010000231.1:0-2594 GCA_044235515.1 Chitinophagaceae bacterium
CGTCCGTAATGGACTTGCCGTTACCGAAACTACCCCTGGGGAGGGGGGGCTTCAAGATGTTATAGGGGGTAATATTGGGTTGCTGTTGGTCTTAGTTGTGGGCTGTATGGTCTTTGTTCGTAGTGCGGCCATGGCCTTTAATCGGTATTTAGATCGATCATTTGATGCTCGTAATCCCCGCACGCTGGGGCGCGAGATCCCCGCTGGGTTGGTCAGCCCCACGTCCGCCTTATTGTTTACTGGGGTTAATTCGATCTTGTTCATCATTTGTACTTTTTTTATCAACCCCCTTTGTTTTTATTTATCGCCAGTGGCCTTATTGGTCGTGTTGGGCTACAGTTATACCAAACGCTTTACACCACTTTGTCATTTGGTGCTGGGGCTGGGATTGGCGCTGGCTCCCTTGGGAGCCTATTTGGCCGTGACGGGTCAGTTTGCCAATTTACCCCTATTATTTTCCCTATTGGTATTGTGTTGGGTAGCTGGTTTTGATATTATTTATTCCTTACAAGACGAAGAATTCGACCGATCGCAGCAATTGTTTTCCATACCGGTTTGGCTGGGAAAACAAAGGGCCTTGTATCTATCGAGAGTCTTGCATGCTGTTTGTGCCGCTGTGGTATTGATAGCGGGCGGGTGGGGAGGTTTTGGCCTCTTGTATTGGGTAGGTGCTGCCGTTTTTATCGCGATGCTCGGCTATCAGCACTGGCTGGTCAAGCCAAACGATCTTCGGCGGGTAGACCGGGCCTTTATGACGGTCAACGGGATCGCATCGATTTGTTTTGCCCTTTTTGTAATCACCGATCTATTTTTATTTTCTTGATATGGCAAGGATCATGGCATTGGATATTGGTGGAAAGCGGACGGGTATTGCGGTTACCGATCCCTTGCAAATTATCGCTACCGGACTCTCCACGATTGAGGCCGCCGAATTAATACCGTATATCAAAGCCTATGTGCAGCGCGAGCCCGTTGAATTATTTGTAGTGGGCTGGCCTACTAATTGGGATGATAGCGATACCCATGGTACACCATTGGTGGTAAAGGCGATCAAGGAACTACAGAAACATTTTCCGGCGATACCCGTACATAAGATGGACGAGCGATATACTTCGAAAATGGCCAAAGACGCCATGCTGGAAATGGGGCTCAAAAAAAAGCAGCGAAGCAATAAAAAGCTTGTCGATGAGATTGCCGCCACGATTCTACTGCAAGATTACCTACGATCGGTACAAGGTGCGTAACTTTGCCGTATGATCTTTCCAATTGTGTCCTATGGACATCCAGTACTACGTAAGGTGGCCGAAGCAATGCAGCCGGGCCAAGTACTGCTCGAGCCTCTTATTGCCGATATGTGGGAGACCATGTACGCTAGCAATGGGGTGGGGTTGGCCGCACCGCAGGTAAACAAGAGCATTCGCCTTTTTACAGTAGATACCCTTCAGATCTTCGAGGGAATGAGCGAAGAGGAAAAGAAGTCGTATCCCGATGCTCCCGGGATCAAAGCGGTTTTTATCAATGCACAGATCGTTTCATTGACCGGAACCCCTTGGGCTTATAACGAAGGATGTTTAAGTATCCCCAAAATAAGAGAAGATGTGATGCGTCCTGCTACCGTAGTGCTCGATTACCAGGATGAGCACTGGCAGCATCATCAAAAAACTTTTTCGGGACTCACGGCCCGTGTTATCTTACACGAGTATGATCATATCGAAGGCCGTTTATTTATCGATCACCTCAGCTCTTTAAAGAAAAAGTTGCTCAAAGGAAAACTATCGGATATCACCAAGGGGAAGGTGAATGTCGATTATAAGATGCATTTTCCGGGATGAGACTTTATTTCCTGATACTATTGGGGTGCTTGAACACCCAGCTTTGGTCTCAATCGGCACCAGTGGATTCGCTTGATCAGATCCGGCTAGCCCAGTCCATTCGGTTGTCGGAAGTGATCATCGATAGCCGGCTCAATGTCGCTCGCTTTATGGAGCAGGTCAAAAACGATACCAGTTTTTATAAGGCATTCAAAAATCTTCGGGTGCTGCAGTTTACATCGAGCAACGATATTGTGATGCGCGATAAGCGGGGAGGGGTGCTGGCCCGGTTGCAGAGCAAGACCCGGCAAGTCAGAACCGGTAATTGTCGTTCCATGCAAGTACTGGAAGAAAGGTCCAGTGGAGATTTTTATGATCGCCGGGGAGACTATAATTATTACACGGCCGAATTATATGCCAGTTTATTTTTTACAAAAGAAATGGTTTGTGGAGAGACCAATTCTATTCGCACAAAGAATTTTTCTGCCCGCGGCCGCAGCGGTGTCGATAAGCATAAGGAACAATTGAAGATGCTGCTCTTTAGACCCGGGCAACGTATTCAGGGCGTTCCATTGCTGGGCGATAAGATGGATATCTTCGATCCGGAGCGAGCAGACCTTTACGATCTTTCTATCGATTATGCGGAATACAGGGGTGAGTCTTGTTATCTATTCTCTGTAGCCGCCAAAAAAGAGCTGACCTCCAGCCAACGCGATAAGCTGGTGATCGATAACATGGATACCTGGTTTAGTGTGCGAACCATGGAGGTCTTAAAGAGAACCT
>JBIIHS010000055.1:0-8689 GCA_044235515.1 Chitinophagaceae bacterium
CCATTTTCAAAAAATGCAAAAGGAAGGCGAGAGCGGAAGAAAGAAGATCAATCAATATACCCGTTATTTGACCGTTATCGTGGCACTCTTGCAAGCTTCTGCGTATGTTACTTTCTTGGAAGGACTTACCCAGCAGTCTGGTGCCATCATCACCGAGTTCTCTTCTTATTTCTACCTTTCTACTGTAGTGGTCCTGACCGCTGGAACTTTGTTCGTGATGTGGATGGGCGAGAAGATCACTGACAAAGGGCTTGGAAATGGTACTTCTCTTATCATCATGGTCGGTATCTTAGGGCGTCTGCCCCAATCCTTCTTACAGGAGCTTAGTAATAAGTCGGTCACCAATGGTCAGATACTGATCTTCATTGTTGAAATGGCCATATTGATCGCCATCATCATGGGCTGTATCTTGCTGGTACAAGGGGTTCGTAAAGTGCCCGTCAATTATGCTAAACAAATTGTAGGAAACCGTCAATTTGGAGGTGCGCGTCAGTTCTTGCCTTTGAAAGTGAATGGCTCTGGGGTAATGCCCATCATCTTTGCGCAAGCGATCATTTTTATTCCCACTATTTTTACCAGTTATAGTTCTCAAGAGCCCGGTAGTTTCCTATATGAGATTACACAGCCCAAAAGTATTTTATACATGTCCGTCTACTCTTTGGTCGTGATTGCTTTTACCTTTTTGTATACGGCACTTATTTTTAATCCCAAGCAAATTGCCGATAATCTCAAGCAAAACAATGGCTTTATTCCCGGCGTTAAGCCCGGTCAGCCTACGGCAGATTATATTGGCGCCATCATGGATCGGATCACTTTTCCCGGTGCTATCTTGTTGGCCCTTGTGGGGATCTTGCCTGGTATTGCAGAGCGTTTGGGAGTAACAGGTCAGTTTGCCAATTTCTTCGGAGGAACCTCATTACTGATCATGGTGGGCGTAATCTTAGACACCTTGCAACAGATCGAAACCCAGCTATTGATGCGTCAGTACGACGGATTGATGAAGAGTGGTCGCATACAGGGACGCCAAAGCGCTGCTCCCGTTGATATGTAACGTATTGTTTTGTGAATAGACAGACCCGGCCGCTTAAACGGTCGGGTTTTGTTTTTTTAGATGATATTTGCGCCATGATCGTAAAATCTGATCCGGAAATTGAGTTGATGCGTCAGTCGGCCCTCTTGGTAAGCCGGGCCCTTACGGCTGTAGCCAGTGAGCTTCGTCCTGGTCTTACGACGATGTGGTTAGATCAGTTTATAGGCAAGTTTATTCGCGACTGCGGTGCGGTTCCTTCTTTCCTGAACTATCATGGGTATCCCTACAATTCTTGTTTATCGGTCAATGATGTTGTTGTGCATGGATTTCCTACGAAGACCGAATTGAAAGAAGGTGATATCATCTCGGTTGATATTGGCGTACTGTACCAGGGTTGGCATGGTGATCATGCGTATTGCTTTGCGATCGGTGATCCCGGAAAAGAGGTGATGCAACTCATTAAGGTGACCAAGGAGTCATTGTACTTGGGAATCGAGAAAGCCGTTGCGGGAAATCGGGTGGGTGATATTTCATTCGCAATACAATCGCACACCGAGAAGCAACATGGCTATGGGGTGGTCAGAGAATTGGTAGGGCACGGACTGGGAAGAGACTTACATGAAGATCCTCAGGTGCCGAACTATGGGAAAAGGGGCACGGGGCCAAAGCTTAAAGAGGGATTGGTGTTAGCCATTGAGCCTATGATCAACCTTGGAAAAAAAGAAGTATACACGGCCTCCGATGGCTGGACCGTTCGGACGAAAGACGGAAAGCCTTCCGTTCATTTTGAGCATGATGTTTGCGTAAGAAAAGAAAAGGCCGATATCTTATCGGATTATACTGCTATTGAGGCTGCAGAAAAGGCCAATAGTTATTTGTTTACCATCTAGTCTTCTCATTACCAATTATCCCTTTATGTCCACCTCTCCAAAACAGACACTGGTTGTGATCGGTGGGGGAGCTGCAGGGCTATTTTGTGCTGTCAATGCAGCTCGCTTGGCACCATCGCTTCAGGTGATTCTACTTGAGCGATCTAATAAATTATTGGCGAAGGTCAAGGTAAGTGGTGGAGGGCGGTGCAATGTGACGCATGCCTGTTTCGATCGGGCCCAATTTCCGAGCTATTATCCACGGGGTAGCGCTTTTGTAAAGCGCTACCAACATCATTTTTTTACCCAGGATACGATCGATTGGTTCGCCGCTCGCCGGGTGATCTTAAAAACAGAGGACGATGGAAGGATGTTTCCTGTAACGGATAATTCTCAGACGATCATCGATGCGCTTTTACAAGAAGCGGCCACTCATCGAGTACAGATCAGGATGCAAGCTGGGGTAATTCAGGTCGTGCCAGGGGTGGGGTCATTTGAGATCTTGCTACAAAAGGAAGAAAAAGTGACCGCGCAGTATTGTTGTATCGCCTGTGGGGGTTCGTCTCAGCGTACCGCTTTCGATTGGCTTAGAGCATTGGGACATACACTCGTCGATCCCCTGCCTTCGCTTTTTACGTTCAACGCACCCGCCGATCCCATTGTGTCGTTGCAGGGCGTATCGGTGCAGACGGTATCGGTCAAGATCAGCGGTACAAAATTTATGCAGACCGGTCCTTGTTTGATTACCCATTGGGGGTTGAGTGGTCCAGCCGTTTTGAAGTTGAGTGCCTACGCTGCTCGTGAGTTGGCACAACGCAATTATTCTTTTGGCATTCAGATAAATTGGTTAGCAGGAGATGGGCATAATGCTTCGACACTTGCCTCGCTATTTGCCGATCAACGATGGCATCATCCGGCGCAAAAGATCAGTAATGGCAAGTTGCCGTCTATTCCGCAGCGACTTTGGGATTTTTTCTTGGGGCAAGCCGGTATCGCTGCAGAGCGACGTTGGGCAGATCTTTCCCGCAGAGAGGAGAACCAACTGATCCGCTTGCTCACTGATATGCCCATGCGTATAGAAGGTAAGACCACCTTTAAAGAGGAGTTTGTTACCGCCGGTGGGGTAGCGCTTGCCGAGATCGACCCGGCTACCATGATGAGCAAGAAAATACCCCGGCTTTACTTTGCCGGAGAGATCATGGATGTTGATGGTATTACGGGGGGCTTTAATTTTCAGCATGCCTGGAGTAGCGGAATGTTAGCCGCCAGGTCCATTGCCCTTTTACAATAAAAAGCGTTTACAATCGATCGAACTGTGGTTTGATCCTTACCTGGCACCAGGCACAAATAGGGGCCGCCAACAGGCAGCCGATTGTTATCCACCAAGACTGGGTATACCAGCCCAGCAAGATACTGGTCGTTAGTAAGTAAATAGGGTAGAGTATCAATAATAAACTGGTAACTACGGAATCGTAATGTCCGGTCTTTCCAAAATAGTGGATGGCTATACTTCGTATGGGTTTATACAAGGGCCAGTGAAAGACCTTACTGATCAGCGCCGGTAAGAAGAAAATGATCTTCTCTGCTTGGGAGATCTGTACGCCCAGTTTTTTTCTTTTGTTGGCGATATCGTTTTTTTCTATTTCGTAAACCAGGGATTGCAGTCGCTCTTGCAATAGTTGATTAAAAAAGTTTAGTCGTTGTCCGTTGGAGTCATGATGGGGAACATCCTCGGCAGCAATCGGCTCTCCGATATTGATGTCAACATTTTTTCCGAAAAGACGAAAAGAGCTGTAGTTGATGCCCACCGGAACAACTTGTAATGGAATACCGGCTTCCCATGTTTGGATGGCCAGGCGCGCAGTGCCTTTTTTTAGCGGACGTAAATGCCACTCATTAACGCACAGCGCTTCGCTATAGATGGTCACGATCTGTTGCTCTCGAAACAATGCTACGCAAGCATCAAAGGTCTGATAGTTTATGGTCAGGTTCTCTACGCCCTCGCTACTTCTGTAAACGGGCAAGATCTTTAGCCTACGTAATAAACGAGCATGTGTTTTGTTGCGAAAGGCATCCCCTCTTGCCAAGGCCCAAACCGGTTTATCGAACAAGAGATCCAGTAGGATGGAATCCAAAAAAGAGTTAGGATGATTTGCTGCTAACAACAGGGGGCCGTTCATCGCCAGGACCTCAGGACGATTGATCCGGATCTTTCTGCATAATATCTTGATTGCCAGTCTCCCAGCGAGCTTCAGCAGGGTGTATAACAAGGCCCGATTTTTAGTGAAAATAGCAATTATAAGCGTATCTTTGCCACCCCGAAATAAAACCCTCGGGAAAGCAATCATGTTTGAAAACAACATTCCCAAACAACTAAACGCTGATGCACAGGAGCAGGCTGCCGGAGATACCGCTGCCGCTACAGCGACAACAACATCACCTGTGATGAGCGCGCCGACAGCTCACGATGATTTTGATTGGAGTGTCGACAAGCGCAACCTGACCACGTATTCCGAAGCGGAAAGAGAAAAGTATCACAAAGTGTACGAAAACACATTTGTGCAACTCAACGACGGAGAACTTATCAAAGGAACCGTAGTAGGTCTTACCAAGACCGACGTGGTATTGAACATCGGATTTAAAAGTGATGGATTGATCTCTCTCAATGAGTTCCGTGATCTTCCTGAATTATCAGTAGGAGACGAGGTCGAAGTGATGATCGTTGAAAAAGAAGACCGTGACGGACATCTGAACTTGAGCCGTCGTCAAGCGCGTATTACAAGAGCCTGGGAGCGGATCGTAGAAGTGCATAAGACTGGCGAGGTGATCACCGGTACTGTTACCTCTAAAACTAAGGGTGGATTGATCGTAGACGTATTCGGTATGGAAACCTTCCTTCCCGGATCTCAGATCGATGTGAAGCCCGTTACTGATTATGACCAATTCGTGGGTAAGACCATGGAGTTTAAGGTGGTCAAGATCAATGAAGCTATCAAGAACGCAGTGGTTTCTCACAAGGCACTTATTGAAAGCGATATCGAGGCTCAGCGTGCACAGATCATGAGCAAACTTGAGAAAGGTCAGGTACTCGAAGGAACCGTTAAGAATATCACCGACTTCGGAGCCTTTATGGATCTGGGTGGACTCGATGGTTTGCTTTACATTACCGATATTTCTTGGGGACGCATCGCACATCCCTCCGAAGTGCTTAAGCTCGACCAGAAGATCAACGTGGTGGTACTCGACTTCGATGATGAGAAGCGTCGTATCAGCCTGGGCTTAAAGCAGCTGACCCCCCATCCATGGGATGTATTGGGTAGCAATATCGCAGAAGGAAATGTGGTTAAAGGTCGTGTTGTCAATATCGAAGACTATGGCGCCTTCCTCGAGATCCAACCTGGTGTAGAGGGATTGGTGCACGTATCGGAGATCACTTGGGCAAACACACCCGTTAATGCTAAAGAATTCTTTAAGCTCAATGATGAGCATGAAGCTAAGATCGTTACCCTCGATAAGGATAGCCGTAAAATGAGTCTTTCCATTAAGCAGCTTACGGCCGATCCTTGGAATGAGATCGAGACCAAGTTTCCAGAAGGAAGCCGTCATGATGGTTTGGTCAAGAATATTACCAACTATGGCGTATTCGTAGAGTTGGCTCCTGGAATTGGGGGTATGATCCATATCAGTGACCTTAGCTGGCTCAAGCGTTTTAATCATCCTACCGAGTATACCAAAGTAGGACAGCACATCGATGTGATGATCCTTGGTATCGATAAGGACAATCGCAAATTGCAGTTAGGTCATAAGCAGCTAGAAGAAGATCCTTGGAATCAATTGCAAGAGACCTTCGCGATCGGTACCCTGCACGAAGGGGTGGTAACGCGTCGCGACGATAAAGGGGCTACTGTACAGTTGCCGTATGGACTCGAAGGGTTTGCTCCTAACCGTCATCTGGCGAAGCAAGATGGCAAGAGCATCGCCGCTGACGAGACAGCATCCTTCATGGTCATTGAGTTCGATCGTAACGAAAAGCGTATCGTACTCTCCCATACACGCATCTGGGAACAAGGAATGATCGAAGAGGCCGAGCAGACTAAGAAAGAGGTTCGTGCCGATGCTGACAAAACCAAGAAGGCTGTAAAGAACATTCAAGGCAAGGTAGAAAAAGCAACCTTGGGTGATCTGGGTGTTTTGGCCGATCTGAAGAAAAAAATGCAAGAAGGTGGCGAAGAAAAAGCGCCTGAATAACCTATCTTGTTAAACACTATGCAAAGGCTGTCTCCAAGGAGGCAGCCTTTTCTTTTACCAGATCGCTGCCCCCTTGGTATATTTGTTGTCTAGTTTGCCCGATATGCCCTCTGTCCTACAACGATTCGTTCAATTTAATCCGATCCGAAAGCTGGTCTTTTTGCTGGTGGGCTTAGCTAGCTATCCCGGTTTGGCTTGGATCAATAAATTGACCATCAGTGGTACGGAACATATTAAGAACTTGCCCAAGCAAAAGGTGTTATTCGTGAGCAATCATCAAACGTATTTTGCCGATGTGATCACGTTCTTTCATATTTTCTGTGCGGTCAAATGGGGTAAGCAAGACCGTCTGGGTTTGCCCTATTATCTTTTGAATCCGTTTACCCGTGTCAATTATGTGGCGGCTGTAGAAACCATGAAGAACAGCTTTTTATCTCGACTGTTCTTATTGGCAGGCGCCATTACCATCAAAAGAAGTTGGAGGGCAAAGGGAAAGGATGTGCAAAGAGGGGTTGATCCGGCCGATACCCGGAAAATTACCAAAGCCCTTTTGAAAAATTGGGTGATCACCTTTCCGCAAGGTACCACCAAGCCCTTTGCACCTGGTAGGAAGGGAACGGCCCTTATCATCAAAGAGGTGCGCCCGGTCGTAGTTCCTGTAGTGATCAATGGTTTTTGGCGTGCCTTCAATAAAAAGGGATTACGCTTCAAAAAGAAGGGGACGATCCTGAGCGTTCAATTTAAGGCGCCGTTACAGATCGATTATGAGGCGTCCGCCGAGCAGATCCTGGAACAGATCATGGATGCTATTGAACAAAGCAAGCAATTTATGTTGCAAGGGCGCCATCACCGATCACTGTTACCAGTTGTCAGTTAATCCTTAAAAAATAGGGCCTTCAACTCTGCTGCATCGTTAGGCTTCATTTTGCCACCCAAGATCAGTCTCAATTGTCTGCGACGCAAGGCTCCGTCAAAGAGTTTTTTCTCCTCCTCGGTCTCCGCTATAACCGCGGGCACCGGACGAGGTTTTCTGTTCGGATCCAAGGCAACGAATGTATAGTACGCCTCGTTGCTCTTATAGCGATATTGCTGTATCAGGTCCTCGCCCCACACACGCAGATGAATTTCCATAGAGCTATTAAAGGCGCGGGTGATCTTGGCCTCTATGTGTACCGTATTTCCCAGCTTGATGGGATTTTCGAAAGAGATATTATCTACCGAGGCTGTAACGCAAGGCACATTACAATGCTTTTGGGCGGCAAGGGCAGCGGCAATATCCATCCAATACATGAGGCGTCCGCCCATCAGATTTCCAAAAAGGTTGGTGTCGTTGGGAAGAACTAATTCGGTCATCAAGGTCAGACTGTCTACCGCGCGTTTTGCTTCCATTGCATTTCTTTTCGCAAAGATAACGATGCCCCAACCATTGTGACGTTCTAAACCGATGCCGGTTGCAGCGGGAATTCCGATAAGCTATGAAGGGAGGCGCTTGCTTTTTTCCAAAAGCTAAAGAAAGAAGGGTAGAATCGGGTTACGGAAGGAAACATCCAGTCGCGTGGATCTTTCTGGCCCGGAATATGCATAAAGGCTGGATGCTCGCGGGTATAAACTGCCGGAACCTGATAGGCGTTAGGGATATCGCTGAACTCTCCACAAAAGACTTGCACACCCTCTATGTTGCCGGCCAGTGAAATGATAAAGTCGATGACCTTTTTACTGACAGGGAATTCTTTGTAATGGGAGGGCTCTAATAATAAGACCCGATTGGAGGGCACTTCGGATCGCCAGGTAGGATCGAGGTGATAGGGATGATAGATATGCAGCGGAAGAGAGGGGTCGATAGCCGGCTTATTAGTTTCCGGCAGGATCGTTTCCAATAAAGGTCTTTCCGAAGGGATCAAGACTTCAGGGCAATCCATGGAGGATAGCGTGCTATAGTCATGATCCAGCAAAGTATGTTGTTGTTGCGTGTTGCAATATTTGTTGATGTTCTCTTGGTTGCAATAGTATTTCTTCGAGGCAAAACTGCCGGCAACCCATTGCCAACTGCAGGTATTGCTGGCCAGATCTCCGTCGAGTAAGTGATAGTACATCCATTGCGAAGGGAGTTTCCAGTATGCTTTGGCAATGTTACAGATCAGACTGGCGGTGTACATGCGAAGGTGATTATGCATGTAGCCGATTTGGTAAAGACTTTCAATACCTTGGTCGATGGCTTCAATGCCGGTACGGGCCTGCGCAATAGCCGAGGGAAGTGCAGCGGAATGTAAGGAGGTTCTATTGACGCGAATGTCATCGAACATATCATCACCTAAATGCTGCCAGACGCGTTGAAAATATTCTCTCCAGGCCAATTCTTGTAGGAAGCGTTGGATCTGCGCGGGTTTGTATCCTTTTGAAAGCACAGCAGCAGCTATTTGACGGGTAGAGATTATTCCGCGAGAGATGTAAGGAGATAAGTAAGTGACATCGCCATGCAAGTAGTTTCGGGTTTGCCCGTAAGCTATGGGGTCGATCTGGTCGATTCTACTCCAGATGGAAG
>JBIIHS010000056.1:0-8684 GCA_044235515.1 Chitinophagaceae bacterium
TAAAATGCTTTATCTGACCTGCTTTGATAAAATGTATTTATATCATCTTTTGATTGACTATTTATTACATACCAGCCAATCATTCCTGAAGTTCCCCATCCTTATGAAACAAAAAATGCGTGTGTAAAAAGTTCGTTTGATGATGCAGTTGTACTCTGTGCCAACATCCCAGTTATCAATGTATAGAAAAGTAGTTTCATAGGGTTGCGGTTTATTCAAACAAAGTTATTAAATATGTAAAAATGGTTTATTAGATGAGAATGTGCCCCAAAATTTGCTCCTTACAGTAACAAAAAAAGCGTAACTAACAGAATCTCAGTTAATTACGCTTCATTTTCGCGGAGACTGAGGGATTCGAACCCTCGATACCCTTTAGGGGTATACACACTTTCCAGGCGTGCTCCTTCAACCACTCGGACAAGTCTCCAAAGGGGGGCAAAAATAAGGAAAACCAGTGGGTTACCAGTTGCCGCTTTGGTCGCGATTGAGCCTTTCGAAGTCTTCTTGTGTCAATTCGTGCTCTCTCCAGTTCGGATCGTAAGAGACGAACCACGAGATCCAAAAGCTGCGGCTAAGCCGCATAATTAGCGGCTGTAGAATCACCAGCAACACGGCATTGCTGCCCATCCACCAAAAGAATCGGTTATCGTTGGTCGAAAAGCCAATCAACACCCACCAAGCCACCAGGGTCGATACACTCAAGGCAATGGTAAGGGCATAGCTAACATAGCCTGTCCCATAGTAAAACCCAACCTCTATTTCGGTGGGCTGTCCGCAAACCGGGCAGGTGGGGGGCATGTCCAGATTACCCCGATAGCGAAAATTAAAAGGGCGACTAAATAATTTTCCTTCGCGACACCGTGGGCATCGACATTGCACCGTGGCCCCCAAATAGCTTGGCTTTTGTTGTAGCGGCATTATTAATGTGGCAGTTTTTCTCTTACAAGTCCATATACCCAGGTACCGGCCATTGCACTCAGTAACGTTACGATCACCACCAAGGCTCCGGTACCGATCTGCGCGAACAAGGGTCCCGGACAAGCACCGGTCATGGCCCAACCAAAACCGAAAAGGAGTCCACCGAAGATCTGTCCTTTGCTAAATTTTTTCTCTTCGATCTTAATGGATTCTCCTTCGATGGTTTTTAACTGAAAGCGTTTTATCAAGAAGACACTGATGGCACCCACTACCACGGCCGATCCGATCACGCCATACATATGAAAGCTTTGCAACCGAAACATTTCCTGAATCCTGAACCAGGCGATCACCTCTGCTTTGATCAGCACGATGCCAAACACCATGCCGGCCAGTAAATATTTAATATTAGATGATAAAGGGCTACTCAGTTCACTTTGATTTACACACATGGCATTTTGTGAACGTACCTCAAAGTCTGTATTGATAGGTTCTTGCATACAATAAAATTTATAGTTTCAGCAAAAAGGGTAAGATCAGGTTAGCCATAATAAAACCGCCGGCCATAAAACAACAGGTAGCGACCAGCGAGGGCCATTGCAAATTGCTTAACCCCATAATGGAATGCCCCGAGGTGCATCCCCCGGCATAGCGGGTTCCGAATCCTACTAAGAAACCGCCTACAACCATCAACACAAAACCACGTGCTGTAAGCAAGGCGGGCCAGTTAAATACTTGCGAAGGAATAAGCCCGTTGTAATTATCGATCCCATAAGTAGCCATCTCGCTAGCCAATTTAGGATGCACGACCATTGGGGTGGTGTCCATCAAAAAGTTAGCCGCAAGAATACCTCCCAGCAAGATCCCTGCTACAAAGAATAGATTCCAGATCTCTTTTTTCCAATCGTAGGTAAAGAAGGGGATCTTGGCCGGCAGGCAGGCGGCACATACATGACGAAGCGAAGAAGAGATACCAAAGGTTCTGTTACCAATAAGTAATAGCAGCGGTACGGTTAGTCCGATCAAGGGCCCGGCTACATACCAGGGCCAGGGTTTGAGGATCCATTCAGGCATAGGAGTTCATTTTATAATTCAAAACTGGTGTTGATAAAAAGCTGTCTTCGGTCGTACAGTACAGAGCCATTTTTATGAAGACTCCACTGGTATCCGATATTGAGTTCCTGTTTGTTGATTTTCCATTGTAGGGCATTGTAAAGTCGGTTATGATCAAACCCTACATAACCGGATTGTAAGGCCCAAAAGAATTCATTGGATACCTGGTATCCCAGTTGTTGATGGGGTGAGAACTTCCAAAGTGGAACGATCAAGGCATTTTGTATGCGAATGCGGGTAGCGAACTGATAGGCTGTTCCTCCGACATCAATAAAACGTAGCTCGTACCAGGCCCGGTTTCGATTGGTAAGGGCGGCGAGTTTTATATTTTGTTGAATACCCAGGGTACTGCGCAACTCGGTATAGTGGTCAGTCTCGCCCGTTATATTTGTTAGCGTGGTAAATCGGTGATAGGACAGTGGGCTGTACGAGAGGGTCCAGTTTTTATGGAGCTTCCAATAGAGCCAGGGACGAACAAGGGAGATCAGTGGATAGCCAAACATGTTCTTATCATCGGACTTATAATTGGATTGCATACGCTGGTGCATCTCCACGCCGATCGCCTTTTTGGGAGTTTGCCAATGGATCAGGTTTACGCGCAACCAGGCTTCATGGCGGTCTTGCGCAGACGCTACACTATAGGCGAGGACAAATAAGAAAAACAGCAGCGGTTTTTTCACGGCTTGTCACAGTAGGGTAGAGGGGCACACATAATCGGTAAGGATAAACTTCCCGCTATCCTTGATAGCCTTGAATCCACCTTTTACATCGATCAGCTTATCGTAGCCGCGTGCTCGTAAAATAGAAGTAAAGATCATCGAGCGGTAGCCTCCTGCACAATGTACATAGTAGGTCTTATTCTTATCGATCTTGGCCATGCTGTCATTGATAAGGTCCAGCGGTGTATTTTCTACATTTTGTATATGCTCACTCAAGTACTCCGTTTTTTTGCGCACATCCAAAATGGAAATAGCTTGTTCTTGTTGCAACTTCGCCAATTGGTCGGCATCGATCGAGACGATCTGGTCGATCTCTTTACCGGACGCTTTCCAGGCCGCAAATCCGCCTTTCAAATATCCGATCGTGTAGTCATACCCTACTCGCGCTAACCGGGTAATCACTTCTTCTTCACGTCCTTCGTCACAAACCAATAAGATCTCTTGTTTGATATCGGGGATCATGGCGCCGACCCATGGGGCAAATTGGCCATCGATTCCAATATTGATCGAGTTGGGTACGAACCCGCTGGCAAAGGTTTGGGGCGCACGGGTATCGAGAATTAGTGCACCGGTCTCGGTGGCGGCTGTTTCGAAGGCATCGGGGCTCAGGGCTTGTTGGCCACGAGTGAGTACTGTGTCGATACTCTCGTATCCTTGAATGTTCAGCATTACATTTAATGGGAAATAGGCGGGGGGTGCGGCCAACCCTTCGGTTACTTCTTTTATGAATTCTTCTTTGGTCATATTGGCCCTCAGCGCATAATTGGTCTTTTTCTGATTACCAAGCGTATCGGTGGTCTCTTTGCTCATATTCTTTCCGCAGGCACTACCGGCCCCATGGGCGGGATAAACGATCACTTCATCGGGCAGTGTCATAATCTTATTACGAAGCGAGTCGAATAAATAACCCGCCAGCTTTTCTTGGGTGAGATCACTGGCTACTTTTTGGGCCAGATCCGGGCGACCTACATCTCCAATAAATAGCGTATCACCAGAAAAGAGAGCATGGGGTTTTCCCGTCGGATCCAACAGCAGGTAGCAGGTGCTTTCCATAGTATGACCGGGCGTGTGCAAGACCTTTAGGGTCAGATCGCCTATTTTAAATTCTTGTCCATCCGTAGCAATGATGGTCTCAAAGGCGGGATGTGCATTGGGGCCGTATACAATAGGCGCGCCAGTTTTTTTACTCAGGTCAAGATGACCTGATACAAAGTCTGCATGAAAATGCGTTTCAAAAACATATTTAATGGTAGCATTATTGCGCTGCGCCTTTTGAATATAAGGTGCCACTTCGCGCAAGGGATCAATGATCGCTGCTTCTCCGTTGCTTTCTATGTAATAAGCGCCTTGTGCCAGACAACCTGTATAGATCTGTTCTACTTTCATTTTGTTCATTTTAAGTGTCAATGCAAATTTCGTATAAAATTTATCAATCGCTCAGTGACCTGGGTCACAGTTGGTGAGCTCCGATTCATCAGGCATGCGTGCCGAGTGTTTCTTTTAGGAGAATATAGACTCCCATTACTAATACGAACCAGCCAAATCCTTTTTTCAGCTTGACCCCTTCTATCTTTTTGCTTAGGGCATTACCCGCAAAGAGGCCAGCTACGGCCATCACGGTGATGCTTAGTAAGAGGGCCCAGTCCATGGTTTGTTGTGAGGCATCGCTGGTAAAACCGATCAGCGACTTGGCTGCGATGATGAGCAGCGAGGTACCCACGGCTTTTTTCATAGGGAGTTTGGTCAGCAATACCAAGGCCGGAATAATTAAAAAACCGCCACCGGCTCCAACAAGTCCTGTCAATACTCCAACGATGGCTCCTTCCAACACGATCAGCGGATAATTGAAAGAGAGTTGGCTTTCTGTTGATGCTGTTTTGGTTTTTGGATCTCGGATCATCGACACCGAGGCGGCCACCATCAAGATGGCAAATATTAACATCAGCATCACACTCTTGGTAAGAACAAAATCATCGATTTGCCAGATCGTGTTCGGGATATTGGGCACCAGCCATTGGCGGGTCAAAAAGACGGTAGCAATCGAGGGAGCACCAAAGATCAAGCCTGTTCTTACATCGACCAGCCCTTCTTTGTATTTGGGAAAAACGCCAACGGCACTGGTAAGCCCTACGATAAAAAGCGAATAGGCCGTGGCCATCACGGGGTCCACGCCAAATAGATAGACCAGTACAGGCACGGTCAAGATCGATCCCCCTCCGCCGATCAGCCCTAACGAGAGACCGATAAGAAGGGAGGCAGCCAAACCAGCCAGGGTGGCTGGAGTAAGAGCTATTGACAGGGTGATGATCATGCGTTAATTTTTGCAAAGCTATCGAACTCAATAGATCGCCAAGGTGACTATGGTCACGAATTAAGTTCTATCATATTTCGGTGCAAGATGAGTTCGCCGCGCTGTTCCATTTTTTTCAGTAATCGCGAAATAACTTCTCTGGAACTATTCAGATCTTCCGCAATTTGTTGATGCGATACTTCAAGCTGTTTTTTGCCGGTCTTTTCCTTAAATCTTTTTAGGTAAAAGCTAAGGCGCTCATCCATATTTCGAAAAGCAACGTCATCAATAACAGCCAGTACTTCATCAAATCGACTTCGATAGGTTTGTAATACGAACTGGTACCAACTTCGATGCTCCTTCATGAGCGTATCCATCAATTGAAGCGGGAGCAATAAAATTTCGCAATCCTCTTCTACCACGGCTGTAATTTCACTGGTATCCGATTGCATGGCACAGATCATGGAGACTGCGCAGGCCTGGCCGGGGCCGAGGTAGTACATTAAAAATTCTCCCCCCTCGGGGCCCTCCCTGTAGATCTTTACTCGCCCCGATAAAATAAGGGCAGTAGAGCGAATGTATTGGCCTGTTCGCATTATGATCTCGCCGGCAGCAAATTGTTGTAGTGTAGCTTCTTTCTCTATTAACGCCAATACACTGGGCTCAAACTGAGAGAAGATTTTTTTCCAGCTCATGCTTCTTTTTTTTGCAGCACCAACTCCATCTGCGAACTGCGGCTACCTTTGATCAATAAATGCGAATGCTCAAGGTGTTGTTGCTGTAACCATTGCCCAGCGGCCGTTGCATTATCAAAGCGAAGAAAAGGATGTTCTATTTGATTGAAAGCACCACCTACCAGGGCTACTTGTTCCCAGGAGTATTGTCCGATCAGGGACACGATCGATCGGTGTTCAGCAAGGCTTTCTCCTCCTAGTTCGGCCATGGCGCCAAGTAATAATATTTTTTTTGTACCAGGTAGCCCGGCAAAATTTTCGATGGCTACCCGCATGCTACTGGGATTGGCATTATACGCATCGAGTATGATCGTATTGGTTCCTATCTTCAATAATTGAGAACGACTGTTCGAGGGCGCATACGCGGCAATGGCCTGCTCTATCTGTTGCATGGGTACACCAAAATGCCGGCCTATGGTCACGGCCAGCATCACATTGGCAAAATTATAATCTCCTACCAGCTGGGTCTTTATCGTGCAACGGTCTTGCCTATCATTCTGCGGGGTTTGAGTAACCTGTACGTGTAAGAAGGGGGCCTCGGTATCTGGTTCATTCTTGCGTACAATATATCCCTGATAATCGGCTTCTTGGCTTCCATAGGTAATACAACCATCTAGGCCCCGACTCATAGTGCGCAAATAATCATAGTCCCACATAACAAAGGCCTTCCCCTTGGCAGCACGCAAATGATCATACAATTCGCCTTTACCTTTTTTTACCCCTTCGACCCCGCCGAATCCTTCCAAGTGCGCTTTGCCACAATTGGTGATTACACCATAGGTGGGTAAGGCATATTGGCAATAGCCTGCAATCTCTTGCTGATGATTAGCCCCCATTTCTATTACGGCCATTTCTGCATCGGTGCCTATTCGCAACAGTGTAAGCGGCACTCCAATGTGGTTATTGAGATTGCCTTCGGTGGTATAGGTTTTAAAACGGGTCGACAGTACAGTGTGTACCAGCTCTTTCGAAGTGGTTTTGCCATTGCTGCCGGTAATGGCAATAACAGGGATGCGAAGTTGCTCTCGATGATAGCGGGCCAGGGCTTGTAGTGTTTTCAGTACATCTTCTACTACAATGGTTCGCGTATCTATATAGGCCTTGGGGTCGTCTATGATGGCCGCAACAGCGCCGGCCTCCAGGGCTTGCTTTGCAAAGGTATTTCCATCGAAGCGATCTCCTTTTAGGGCAAAGAAAAGATCGCCTGCTTGCAGCTTGCGGGTATCGGTTTGAATTTGGGGATGCGCGCTGTACAGTTCATAAAGCGATTCGATAGACATAGTGCAAATGTAAACAGCTGGTTATAAAAAAACCCTCCGAAGGGGGAGGGTTTAAAAATCTCTTTAGATGGCTTAGCGTTTTTGACGACGGGTCGGGAAGTACTGGCCGGTTCTTCTTTTGGTTCCCATTTCGGGGCTGCCCACACGATTCATGGCGCAGCGAAACCCGATAGTGGCAGCAGCCTGATCTTCTTCCAGATGGCGACGGGCACCGGGGCTCAGCCAATAGGCGCGGTCGTTCCAGCTTCCTCCCTTGTACACCTTAGAGCGGAATGGATCGATCAGGGTTGTATTTTCATAGGCATAACTGGCTGCTGATACGGAGTCACCGTCCAAATAGTCTATGACATTCCCCCGCTGATAATTTCTTCTTTTGCTGGCATCCTTTGCGGTGACCTCCAACATTTTTACCCGGCCCAGACTATCGCGCTCATAGCGGCTGGTAGGATCCAGTGTGGTCGAGTCGGCCACATACAACTTCATGAATTTATTTCCTCTAAATGGAGCTGGTTGGTCATCGAAGTCAAGGCTTGACAAGGGGCGATAGGTGTCTTCGACCCACTCACTAACGTTACCGGCCATATTGTATAGGCCAAAACCATTGGGATAGTACGATTCAACGGGTGCGGTATAAAAGGCACGGTCATTCAAACCGCCCGATACACCTGCATTATCTCCTGATCCGCGCTTGAAGTTGGCAAAATATTGACCTTGCAAACTTCCTTTGCGGTTTTCGCGCAGGCCATTAACATTCTGCGCCCAGGGATAGATCTGCTTATTCGATTGCAATTCTTCTCCACGCTTTCCTTCTTTTAAACTGGGGCGAGGGTTTTGTGCCATCAATCCATAGGCGGCATATTCCCACTCTGCCTCAAAGGGAAGGCGGTATTCAGGACTCACAATACCCGATTCGATCGAGGGTAAGCTGGGAGCGTTTCCCTTGCTGGGCTTCATGGCCTTGCCCGGAGGAGCTGTGTACAACCCCAATAAATAAGAGCGGGTGTTGAAATTATTTTCTCCCTGTTGTGCGCCGGGCTTGAGATTATTTTTATTGATATAACCCTTGTCAACAAGGGTCTTTTCGTTGTAGCGATCTGTTCTCCACAAGCAATAATCCTTGGCTTGCTTCCAACTTACGCCAACAACGGGGTACATATTAAAGGCGGGGTGACGAAAATACAGCTCTACGGAGGGCTCGTTGTAACTGAGCTCGCTTCTCCATACTAGGGTATCGGGTAATGCTCCTTCTACAATCTTCAGGTTTTCGGGATCGGTCGGATCAAAGACCTTGGTGAGCCAAAAGATGTACTCACGGTAATGCACATTGGCTACTTCGGTACGATCGATATAAAAGGAGGGAATAGAAACCCTTCTGGGAATATTGTTCCAGTCGCCAAGTACGTCCTCTTCGGTCTGCCCCATCGTATAGGTACCACCCTCAACAAAGACAAGACCGGGTCCGTTGGCCTGGTCTTTGGCCTTGGCCACCTGAAAACCACCTTTTTCGTTGTAGTTCCAGCCGGTGTTTGACGATTTCGGAGATTTTTTGGAAAAAATGCTTTTGCCCTTACAGGAACTAAGCAGAGAAAGGGTGCCTAGGAGCACGACAGCAACAGGGAAACGCAGAGTATAA
>JBIIHS010000057.1:0-8678 GCA_044235515.1 Chitinophagaceae bacterium
CTGGCAAAAATCCGGACAGGAACATGGGATATCCCTTTTTTTCTTCTGATGATCCCCGGAACAGGAACACGCAACTCAGTCAACTCTCTTGTAAGCGAAGTGCGAACATATCCTCCGGCCACACCATCGATCACATAATATTCGAACCCACGTAAGAAGATATCGCCATACCCTAAAAAGCGGCGATTGAAAAAGGGTTGCGTAAACGGTAGCTTAATGCCCGCATAGGCCTGCACCGATAAAAAATAATCGGGTCCCAGCGGCCAACTGCGAAAAGCCTCTCCATGCAATTGCCATACCCTTGTATCCTTGCTCCACCCTCCCTTGCTGAATCGTATTCTGTAGGCTTTTCCGATTAACGGATAGGGGATATAATCTACCTGTTGGTAAGAGAATCGATAAGATAATTCCGGAAACCGCACCCGGGTGGCCCCACCAGAGAAATACGATGGATTCAGCTGCAAAATAGTATCCAGTATCTGCTCTGAGAAATAAGTGATCCCGAATTGATGACGGGCAAATAATTTTTTTCGGTAGGTCAGCTCGGCACTAACACTTGAAAATTGACGGGCATATTGGTCATCGCTGCGCCAAAATACTTGTTTATCATCCACCGTATTATAGTTGATCTCTCTGGCCTTTCCCCTATTCATGGATAAACGATATCCCCAACGCAGCTTACGATCAAAATAAGGTCGCTCGTAGCTAAAGGAAAACTGCTGTGTATATCCGGTAAATAACCAAACCCGTATCTTATCGTTTCTACCCGTTACATTGTTGTACAAGAGCTTGGTTCCATAATTGACCCGCTTAAAACTGGCCCCTTGGTCGATCAACCATTGATTGAAGTTGCGATCGATCAGTTTAAAATAGGGAAAGGGAAAAATATACCAACGCTCCACTACATTGACCACCACTTCCACGCAATTGCCATCGAAGCGACCGGCTGCCACCGTAACCGAGTGAAACAAGGTCGTATTCATCAATTGTTGTTGGGCTATTTCAAAAAGGTCGGCCAATTGCTGCAAGCCATATATCTGACCAGGTTCAAAAGGGATCTCGCGGGTAATAATCGAAGACTTGGTCTTTTTATTCCCATTTATCGAAAGGGATGCCACCAGTAATTTAGCGCCCGCCGGCACCATCACCAGCTCTGTCGATGCCCCATTACGAAAAGCAGGTGGCACCGAGTCTTGCAACAAAGGAAGTACGCTCTGTTCAACGGCAAGTGTATCTTGCTGGGCATAGCCCGATCGGCCGAGCCAACAGCACAGTAATAGTATTGACAATCGAAGAAAGGCAGGTTTCAAAGCAAGGGCAAAGTTCAGCATTCCTGCGAAAGATCGGGCATTTGAATCGATAATAGGGGGTCAGATCTTAAGATAATGCATCAGGTGATCGTAATGGCTGCGTAGCTGGTTGGCATACTGCTCTTCACCGGCATAGAAGCAAACCTTATAATCGTAGCGCTGAAAAGTAGCGACCAGGTCGGAGATCTCGGGTTTATTGATGCGAAGGGTAATTTGTACTATTCCGGTTTGCGGATCGTTATAGGTGTTTAATTGGGTTACCTGCGCATCGTTGGTCTCCACAAGCTTGCTGATCTCCCCAAAAGAATATTGATTCGACTCTCTTTCCAGCACGATCAATCCTCCTCCTTCTTGCAAGCCCATAAAACGAGATAACGCTTGTATCAAAGATGAGAGCGTAAGCAAGCCTACCAATTCCTTTTCGTCTCCCAGAACCGGTACTACCGTCAGTTGCTGACTGGCCGCTACACTAAGCGCCTGTAAAAAATGTTGATCACCCCTTACAGAAGGAGAAGCCGAAAGGGGTAAGAGCACCTCCAACGTATCATCCGCTGACGAATGCTCCAAGAGTTCATCTTCTGTAATCAGACCCACATACTGCCCCGTCTCCACTACAGGCAGCTGCTCAGCATGATGATCTTGCATCAGCTGAAGGGCCTCGGCAACAGTATCGGACGTCTGCAGCCAGGGGAGCGATGAGGAGGGTAGATCTCGTACCAGCATTTGAAGGATCGTTAATGGAAGGGTGAGCAGGCAATCGACCTGTCCTTTATAATAACCCGTTAGGTTGATTTTAGTTTGGCCAAAAAGCCGGCTAAGATAGAATTGAACGCTTCGGGAACTTCCATCATTGGAGCATGACCGCACTTATCGATAAAATGCAATTCGCTATTGGGAATCAACTTATGAAATTCTTGCCCTACAAAGGGCGGGGTGATGGTATCATTATTGCCCCATACCAGCAAGGTGGGTACCTGTATCTGATTGAGCTCTTCGCCCAGATTATTTCGGATGGCACTTTTAGCCAGGGCGATGATCTTGATGACCTTTAAGCGGTTATTTGTAATACTGTAGACTTCATCGACCAACTCTTTAGTGGCCATATTGGGATCGTAAAATGTAAGAGCGGTCTTATTCTTGATGTACTCGTAATCGCCTCTGCGGGGATAGCTGTCTCCCATACCATTTTCAAATAGGCCAGAACTACCGGTCAAGATCAGTGACCGAACGCGCTCCGGATGCTTAAGCGTATACACCAATGCCACATGCCCTCCCAACGAGTTGCCGAGTAGATGAACCCCCTTTAGATCCATGGCCTCAAAAAAACGATGTACATATTTTGAAAGACCTCCTACCGAGGTATGCAAAATATCCATGTCTAGTAAGGGGAGTATGGGAACAATAACACGATGAGAGGAACGAAAATGCTCAATAAGTCCGGCAAAATTACTCAGGGCCCCGAAGAGTCCGTGCAGTAAGACCAGCGGCTCTCCAACTCCTTCCTCTACATAGTGGAATTTATCTTTTTCTCTGATCTCATACTTCATAGGCTGGCGGTAAGGCTTATTCCGTTGCTAAAATAGTCGTTTTGTTTCAATCGGCTGTAAACAGCAATGCCAATATAGAAACGCGTCGTTATTTGCCAGGGATAGCGTTGGGGACCTCGGCAAAGAATTCTTTAAGGGAAGCGAACATGTCTTGTAAGAAAGGGAATAGCTTACCCATCCCCTCTATGGTGCTGGGGCCCAGGGTTTGTAAGGTTTCAAATGTCAGGGAGGCATCTGTAGTATTCTTCCCCAACACCCCCATCGAGGAAAGATAAAAAAGGATAACACTATATACGAGCGTATACAATGCGGTATAAAAAAATATGCCGCCGATCTTATTGAACCAGCCCAACATCACTACGCTGGCCGCTCCTTCAATGGCCTTGGCTCCTAATCGGATCAATACATAAACTGCGAAAAAAACTAGTAAAAAAGAAAGCAACGGTACCCAGATACCGGATATATTAAAGTGTTGTTTCAGGTATCCGGCCGCTACCACGGAGAGCTTTACGGCAGCCGCCAATCCCACCCAGACCGCTACAAAGGAAAAAACGCCGACGATCAGACCTCGCCTATACCCTTTAACGCTGGCCAGCAATAAAAGAAATAATAAAATAATATCGATCAGCATGTCAGTAAAGATATTGTACTATTGAGAGGACAGGAGCTCTTTTACGATAGAGGCGATCGTCTTCCCGTCGGCCTTCCCTGCCAGCTCTTTATTGGCCACTCCCATTACTTTACCCATGTCGGCGGCCGAAACGGCGCCCACCCTACCCATCATCTCCTTCAATATCGTACGCAAGGCGGCTTCATCAAGTTGTCGAGGAAGAAATTTCTCGATCACGGCGATCTCCTCACTTTCTTTTTGAGCCAGCTCGGGACGAGATTGCTGCTGAAAGATCTCAAGCGAATCCTTTCGTTGCTTGACCATTTTCTGTAGCAGTTTAATCTCGGCCTCTTCACTGAGGTCGCCTGTGGCACCTTCTGCTGTTTTTGCCAATAAAATAGCTGCTTTGATGGCACGAAGACTACGCAAGGCGGCTTCATCCTTGGCCAACATGGCCGCTTTTAGATCGGCCATTATCTTTTGTTCAAGAGACATGGTACTTATTGCGCTTTATTTTCTTTGAGTTGCTTTTCGCGAAAACGGGTATAAAACTGACGAGCAAACTGCTTCATCTCTTCTACCTCCTCGTTGTGTTGGGTAGCCCTTCCGTAGGTATCGGCCATGGTCATGAGTGTCTGGTAAAAAAAATCAGCCATCTCATCGACCATCATATCTTGGGTCCACAGATCGATCCGCAGAGCGGCTTTCTCGGCCGCATCCCAAAAAGCGATCATCATCGCTTTGGCTGCTTGCTTTTTGTCGGCCCCGGTATCGGAAGCGCTCCATTGGATGGAAGACGGAATTTTCTTTTCGTCGGTATGAACATCTATTGTAATAGAAGATAGGCCCATATTAATTATATATGCGGCAAAGATAGGCAAGGATCAATAAGCACTGGGGTCGGCTGCGCCTTGTATAAATTGCTGAAGCTGTTCGTAAAGAGCCGCTGTTATACGGTGTTGGTCCAACTCGTTGACCCGCTGCTGACCCTTTCGGATCAGTTCTAATCGAAGCGACTCATCTTTATAGATCTGCATCATGATGGTCGCCAGCGCTTCTTTTGTATTAGCTGTGGTATATAAGACCGATTCACCTGCAGCCGCTTCCAGGTCGTTATCATGCATGGCCAGTAAAGGAACTCCTACTTGCCAAGCCTGAAGGCAAGCGATCAATGCCGCGCCAGGGGTTCCTACCGCTATCAATGAATAGGCAGAACCGGCCAACTGTACAACTTGCTGAGGAGATAGCATTTCGGTAATGATCAATGAACTTCTGTATTTGTATTGATCGATCTTTTTAGCAAGTGCGGGATAGTAGGCAGAAAGCGAAAACGGTAAGACCAGTCTCAGCCCCGTTTGCTGACGATGCTTAAAGAGAGAGAAGGCCTGTAAGAGCATGGTCAGCTGCGCCTCGGAGGGCAAGGGACCGGTCAGCATAAAAAATTCCCGGCCAAAAGACCATTGCTCCTTGATCGTATGCTTCTCTTCGGCAGATAAGATCGAGACCTGCGAAAAAGAAAGCGGCATAAACCTGTCCGTGGTAGAACGTGTCTCAAAGCGAGCCATCGGGCCCACCCGCACTTTTTTCCACCGGGTCATAAGAGGAGATTCCGCAAGGGTATGAACCAAGAGATCTGGTTTAAAAGTCCTTAATTTTTTATAGAGCACCCAATGAGACCAGGCAGACAACAAGGGATATCGGCGGGGTAATCGCTCCAGTTGTATTTTGTTATCAGGGGTACCCGAAAGAAAACTGTCCGTTAGCACCATAAAACGGTCCGAGGGGTATTGTGTGGACAGTTGTTGTACCCAAGAAAGGGCAATGGCCGACACCCCGTCGGTCAATGGGTCACCAATATGAAAAGCCACTCGCATTCAGGGCAAAGGTAGGGTCCAAGCCAGCCAGTTGTCTACTCATGTTGTCTTTCTTACCTTTGTTTCTTATGGATGTTAAAAACATGGAGTACAATACCACCCGCAATTACCTGATCATGCGGGAATACGGCCGACATGTACAACGAATGATCGAACATGTACAGCAGATCGAAGATCCCGAAAGACGTCAACGTAACGCTCAGGCGGTAATTGAGTTGATGGGATTTTTGAATCCGCAGCTAAAAAACATGGAAGATTTCAGGCACAAACTATGGGATCATCTTTTTTTGATCTCCGATTTTAACCTTGATGTAGAGTCTCCGTACCCGATCCCCACGCGCGAGACCCTCAAGGCTAAACCCAAGCCGCTCTCCTATCCTAAACGATACCCTCGCTATTCTCACCTGGGTAAAAACCTGGAGTTGATCATCAACAAAGCCCTCGAAGAGCAACAAGCCGATAAAAAACTAGGCTTCGCCAATGCGATCGCCTATTATATGAAACTGGCCTACAATAACTGGCACAAAGAACTTGTTAACGACGATGCCATTCAAAGCGAGCTCAACGCGATCACCGATGGTCAATTGACCTTTACCAACACACCCTTTATCAAAGCTTACCGTCCACAACAAGAAGGTCGGGATATGGGACGAGGTGGGTATGGAAAAGGAAGAGGAAAGTATCGTCCCGGCAATGGCCGCAGAGACAATCGTCCGGGAGGCAACTTCAAGAAAAAACGCTATTGATCTTCTTCGGCAGAAGATCGCACTATGTCGCCGCTGCAACATAAGATCATCATTATTGCTGCTCCCTCCGGAGCGGGTAAGACTTCGATCGTCAAACATCTTTTAACTGCCTTACCCGGTCAATTGAACTTTTCCGTGTCTTGTGCTACCCGTAGTCCACGGCCGCAAGAGACCCATGGGATCGACTATTATTTTATTAGCCCTGCTGAATTTACGCAACGGATAGAAGCTGGCGAATTTGCCGAATGGGAAATGGTTTATGAAGGAAAATATTACGGCACGCTACACAGCGAACTGACACGCATTTGGAACCAACAACAAACACCGCTACTCGATATTGATGTAAAGGGCGGGCTGCGCATCAAGCAACACTATCCCGATAGTTTGTCCCTGTTCATTGAGCCGCCATCACTTGATGTATTACGAGATCGTCTTACCGCCCGGGGGACCGAGTCGGCCTCATCATTACAAATGCGCTTAGACAAAGCCCGTGAAGAATGCGGCTATCGCGATCGATTCGATCATGTTATTGTTAATGATCAATTGACCGTGGCTTGTCAACAGGCTTTGGCACTGGTGCAGGACTATTTAGCGAAATAAAATCATGGAATGGGAATCGCTCATATGGTTTTTGATCACCCTGGTCCTGATGGGCTTTTTTGCAGGTTTCGAAATGGCTTTTTATAGTGCCAACCGAGTAGGACTCGAGCTACGCAAAAAACAACAGCAACGTTCGCATCGGCTCATCAGTCAATATGATGAGCATCCGGATCGCTTGTTGGCTACCACACTATTGGGCTTTACCTTTTTCTTAGTCCTACTGGCACTTCAATTGAGCGGCGTGACACAATTTATTTGGTCGCACTTTCAGATCGGCAACGATATTGGGCGCATCTTGACGGAGATCGTTTTAGTAACCCTGATCGTACTTTATTTCGTCGAATTTATTCCACGCGCCATTTTTCGGGCGCAGGCCAATCGCTTATTGTTGGCTACCGCCCCCCTCTTTCACCTTTTTTTTATTGTACTAGAACCGGTCGCCGTTAGCCTGATGAACTTTTCGGAATGGCTATTGGTCTATGTCTTCAATGTCCGAGTGGACCCGCACAAAGAGACCCTGACTCGATCGGACCTGAAAGGACTCTTCTGGCCCCATCACAAAGAAGAAAGAGAAGAACGCAGTGCACAACTGATGGAAAATGCGCAGGAGCTACCTAAGGTGCGCATTCGACAGTGCCTGGTACCTCGTAAAGAGATCGTGGGGATCGAGCAGGGAGCCACCATTGAACAACTCAAGCAACAATTTATAGATACCAAACTCAGTCGGCTTGTCGTGTACAATAAGAATATTGATCATATTGTAGGCTACGTACATCAGCTCGATCTCTTTGCTGCGCCAACTTCCATTAACGAGATCCTATACCCCATTCCTGCAGTTCCGGAGAGTATGAGTGCAGCCGACCTGATCAGTAAATTTACCCGCGAAAGAAAGAGTATCGCCTGGGTCGTAGATGAGTTCGGAGGGACAGCAGGGATCATTACCATGGAAGATGTACTCGAAGAACTCTTTGGAGAGATCCAAGACGAATATGATACCGAAGAATTGTTGGAGAAGAAAATAAATGACGAGGAGTTCCTTTTCTCTGGCCGCATCGAATTGGATTACCTTGCCGAAAAGTACGGACTGGAATGGGGCCAGGAAGAGGCCGAGACACTCTCAGGCTACATCATCCATTATCACGAAAAAATTCCCAGTCAAAAAGAGCGTATCATCATCGATGGGTACGAGTTCGAGATCGTTCAGGTATCTGATACCCGCATTGAGACCGTCAAGCTAAAAAGACTTCGCTGACCGTTGAGGGCTATAAAGGGGTACTCGTATATTTGTTCCCTGTAAGTAATCATGTCATTATTCAGTTTTTTCAATAAACGCGATACCACCCCTTCGGGAGAGATGACCTTTATCGATCATCTCGAAGAGTTGCGCTGGCATCTGATCCGGGCGGTCATTGCCGTGATCATTTGCGCCATTGTGATCTTTATCAACTCGGACTACATCGTTAGCGAATTGATCTTTGGCCCTACCCGCGCCGACTTTATCTCGGCCAAATGGCTCTGTACTATGGGGCAGAAGATCGGTATTGGAGAGGCGCTTTGTTTTCAGCAGGTAGAAGCTAAATTTTTGGAAACGACCATGACCGGGCAATTCGTAGCCTCTTTTACCCTGGCCTTTATTGGGGGATTCATCTTGGCCTTTCCATATATCTTTTGGGAATTCTGGCGCTTTGTCAGACCGGCCCTGTCCGCAAAAGAGCTCAAAGAAACAAGAGGTGTCATTTTTTGGGTGTCGCTACTTTTTTTTACGGGTGTCCTTTTTGGATACTATATCCTGACACCCTTTATGGTCAACTTTTATTTCAACTATAAACTGAGCGAGCAAATTCAGATCATGCCAACCTTCTCTGACTATCTGGAGAACCTGATCTATACCACCGCGGGTATCGGCTTACTCTTTCAGATGCCTTTATTGATGAGCTTGCTGGCCCGTCTCGGTATTTTATCGGCCCGCTACTTACGCCAGTACCGCCGCC
>JBIIHS010000232.1:0-2578 GCA_044235515.1 Chitinophagaceae bacterium
CAAACGTAGATTACGTACTGAATGGCTTTGGATGGTTTGCATTGCTTGTCCACTTTTGGCTCTTGGATTAGACTTGCTCTGCAATCCTGAGTACTACAATGGACTCCTCCATACCGACTTAGGCTTGGCCGAACTCTCTCTGCGCATTTTTGACGGATACAAGATCGGCCCCGAACTGATCTTACTGAATGGCTTGATCACTTTTTCGGCGCTTTTCCTTATCTCTCGTTCCTCTTCTTCCACAGATTCAGGTCCTGTCCCTACCAAAGGGTAACGTACCTTTGCGTAAAGCGAAAGTCGTGGACATAATTTCACCCGATGCCTGGCGCTATGCCATGCAGCATAGCAGCGATCCGGCTCCCTTGCTACAAGAGTTGGAGGAATATACGGCAGCGCATCATCCCGAGTCCCATATGATAAGCGGAAAGGGGCAGGGAAGATTTCTTTCTCTGTTTAGTAGGTTGGTGCGACCCACTACAATACTAGAGATCGGAACCTTTACGGGATATAGTGCGCTTTGTTTGGCGGAGGGCTTAGCTGCGCAGGGCGTTTTGCATACTATCGAATCCAGAGAAAGCGAAGCTACCATTGCCCGCAGTTTTATTGAACGTTCCCCTTGGGCGAGCCAAGTAAGCTTACATCTGGGGGATGCTCGTCAGGTATTGGCAACCCTTTCCGCTTCTTGGGACCTTGTCTTTATCGATGCCGATAAGGTCTCTTATATCGATTATTTTAACATCGTTTTGCCAGCGCTTCGACCAGGAGGATTTATCTTAGCGGATAACGTGTTCTTTCATGGGCAGGTATTAGAGGCCATCCCTAAAGGAAAGAACGCTAAAGCTATCGCAGCATTCAATGATTATGTAAAGGATCATCCCGGGGTGGAGGTGTTGATGCTCCCTTTTCGTGATGGAATCAGTGTGATCCAAAAAAAATAGAATATGCAAAAATATGTTGGCCTATTATTGGTTTTTTTTCTCTGGGAGGCTACTTCGTTACGAGGTCAGGGAAAAGAGACCATCCGGCAATATATTGACCAATACGGATCGCTGGCCATAGCCGAGATGCAGCGTACCGGGGTACCCGCTTCGATCAAACTCGCGCAGGGTATTCACGAAACACAAGCCGGTACCAGTATGCTGGTGCAACGGTCCAACAATCATTTCGGTATTAAATGCAAGACAGGGTGGAGTGGTCCTTCGGTCCGTCATGATGACGATGAACGCTCGGAGTGTTTTCGTAAATACGAAACGGCCGAAGCCTCCTTTGTGGATCACTCTAATTTTTTAAAAAATAGCCCTCGCTATTTTCAGTTGTTCGATCTTTCTCCCACTGATTATGCCGGGTGGGCACAGGGTCTTAAGAATGCGGGCTATGCCACCAATCCTCAATATGCTAAAACACTGATTCGCCTGATCGAAGAATACGATCTGAATCGATATACATTATTAGCGCTCGGCCAGCCATTACCCGCAACGAACTCCTCTGCAGCGCCGGTCACGACCGTCGCTGCACTTGCTCCCCCTAGTGCGTTGCCCGAGCAGCGGACTGCTTCTACTGTGACGGAGGTAGCCACTACCTCAGCTGACAAGGTGGTCTCGGAAAGAGTAACTCCACCCACGAGTGCATCCAATGATGCATTCTCTTCGGCATCTCAATCTGTAGCCGAAAATAGAACAAGTTATCCCGCAGGGGTCTTCGAGAAAGAGGGTTGTCGCGCGGTATGGGTAAAGGCGGGCACGCCCTTTTTGGCCATCGCCGATCAGTATCGTGTTCCGCTAATGAAATTATTCGAGTACAATCATATGGAACCGTTGCTCGAGGCAGATCGAGACCAAGTAATGTTATTGGAGCGGAAGGCAGCAACAGGTTTTCGTTTACCCTTTCGGAACAAAAGATCACGTTGATCAGTTCAGATATAAGATAGCTATTAACTTCGACTAATAAATTGGTTATGGAGCGAATTCAAGTGCATGACAAGACCTTTGTTCCGTTATTGACTGCCGAGCAGATCGGCATACGGGTCGCGGAACTGGCCAAGCAGATAGGGGAGGACTATAAAGAAAAGCGTCCTTTGTTGCTGGCGGTCCTCAATGGCTCGTTCATGTTCGCCGCCGATCTGTTTCGCTTGCTGGCCATCGATGCCGAGATCAGTTTTATAAAGATCGCTTCTTATCAGGGAATGCGCTCTTCGGGTAAAGTCGTTACCGCCATCGGTATGGAACAAGACCTGAGCGGGCGTGATGTATTGTTGATAGAGGATATTGTGGATACCGGAAAAACCTTGCATCATTTTATCCCAACATTATTACAGCAACATCCGGCCTCTGTGCGGGTGGCTACCTTTTTACATAAGCCCGATGCTACGGTCTATCCGGTCTCATTGACCTATGTGGGTTTTGAGATACCCGATCGTTTTGTGGTGGGTTATGGGCTTGATTACGATGGCCTAGGAAGGAATCATCACCAGGTTTATCAGTTGGCTACTGGTGATGCGGACGAAAGTTGACAAAAACCTTTATACTCATCATCATGCGGACTGTGCTGTTGATACTGTTGACTGGATGGCTGTGTGGTA